>JACQFP010000067.1 GCA_016200005.1 Verrucomicrobiota bacterium
GTCACGCGCAGAATGTTCGTCGCGAGGGCGCGACGAACGACACGCGAGGCGCGTGTGCTCCCCCGAAGTAAGTTGGTCCAGAATTTTCACAGGGTAAAATAGAAAGTGGCGCCTTCGCCCACTTTGCCTTCGGCCCAGGCGCGTCCACCGTGGCGTTGGACAATACGCTGCACAATGGACAGCCCCAGGCCGGTGCCTTCGAATTCGCTGGCGGGGTGCAACCGCTGGAACACGCCAAAAAGTTTGGGCGCATATTGCATATCGAAGCCCACGCCATTATCGCGGACCAGGAAGACCTGCTCACCCGCTTCGTTGGCCTGTCTGCCGATTTCGATTTCTGCCGATGGCTTTGTCCGGGTGTACTTGATGGCATTGGAGAGCAGATTGAAGAATACTTGTTTGAGCATTGATTCATCGGCCTGGACAGTGGGCAGTTCGGAAATTCTCCAGGTGATCGCGCGGTCCTTCATTTCTGGCTTCAGTTCGGCCTGCACTTGGGCGACGACCGCATCGAGTTTGACCGCGGACCGGCGCAATTCTGCGCGGGACAGCCGGGCGAACGCCAGCAGATCGGTAATCAAGCGGCCCATCCGTTCACCCGCTTTGGCGATCGTGAGGAGATGTCCCTGAGCCGTGGGATTCATTCCGGCGGAACACTCCTCGAGGAGAATGCGCGCATAGGCGGCCACGTGGCGCGCGGGAGCGTGAAGGTCGTGGGCCACCGTGCTGGCGAAGGCGTCCAGCTCCTGGTTGGCCGCTTCCAGTTCGGCGGTGCGTTGCTGGACCCGCTGTTCCAAATCCCGGTTCAATTGCGATATTTCCTCGTGTGCCCGTTGAATCTTTGCCAATGCCTCTTGGAGTTCGCTGTTCTTTTCCTCCAGCTTGCGCACCAGCACCTCGCTGTATTGCTTGAGCACGTAAACCTCGTTGGCCCCCGGGACCAGCGGGTGTTTACGCTCGCGGGCCTTGAACATCGCTTCGTGCAACGCTTCGAGGATGACCGGCGTGGGAGCGGGCTTGACGACGTAGCGGTCGGCGCCGACGGCCTCCGCGAGTTGCCGGTCAGTGGGCGAATCGTAGGTGCTGGTGTAAAGGACGAACGGCAGCGCGCCGAACTTTTCCTTCCGGCGAATCTCGCGGCACAGGTTGAAGCCGTCCATGTTTGGCATGAGGATGTCCGAAATGACGCCGTCCACAGGTGCGCCCTCGAGCACGGCCAGCGCCTGGACGCCGTCGCTGGCTTCAAGCACGTTGTGACCCTCGGCCTCGAGTTGCGCGCGCAGCAGTTTCAGGTTGGTCGCGTGGTCGTCAACGATGAGGAGGTTCATGGGATTCATGCTTTCCCCGCCGGCCCGGTCTTGTGCACCGCGGCGCTCACGATTTGTCCGGAGAGCTTCCGTGTATCCACCGGCTTGATGATGTAGGCGTCACAGCCGGCGGCGAGCGCGTCCGCCTTGCTGAATTTCTCGGGCGCGGCGGTAATCGCGACGATGGGGATGTGCTGCGTCTCCGGGTCTTGCTTCAAGCGCCGCGCGAGCGCGAGGCCATCCATGCCGGGCAATTTCAAATCCAGGAGGATTATGTCAGGATGGCGGGCTTTAATTTCCTCCATCGCCTGTTCGGCGGAGTCGTTTTCGCGGACGCTATGGCCGCTGGAGTTCAGTACCGCGCTCAACAGTTTCATGTCGGTCGCGTCATCTTCGACGAGCAGGATGTTCATAAGTCAGGTTCCTTTGGTTTTTGTGGTTGCGCTGCGTTGGAGGATTTCAGCCACCTGGACGGGCAGCTTGCGCGTATCAATCGGCTTGGTGATGTAGCCGTCGCAGCCGGCTTCGCGCGCCTTTTCTTCGTCGCCCTTCATCGCGAAGGACGTCAGCGCCACGATGTGGATGTGCTGGTAGGCAGGGTTGGCTTTCAAGAGGCGGGTCAAGGTCAGGCCGTCCATGCCGGGCATCTGGATGTCCATCAGGATGAGGTCCGGCGTCGTGCGCTTGAGGATTTTCTGGGCTTCCTCGGCGTCCGGCGCGCGCAGGACCGAATGGCCCTCACATTCAAGCACGTCGGCGGCCAGTTTCAGGTTCGTCGGATTGTCGTCCACGATCAGGATGGTAGCCGGAGCGCTCATGCGGTCACCTTCTCGCTCACGCGCGGCAGCACCACGGTAAACGCGCTGCCTTTGCCGACTTCGCTCTCAACGCTGATGGCACCTTGCTGGAACTCGACGATTTTCTTGGTGAGCACCAAACCCAGGCCCGTGCCCTGGTAGCGCCGCGCCACGCCGGCATCGAGTTGCTGGAACTCGACGAAGAGCTTGCCCAGGTCCCCGGCCTTGATGCCAATGCCGGTGTCCCGCACTTGCAGGCGGAGCCGCGCCCCGTCGTGCGGGCTGGCCAGAATGTCCACTGAGCCGCCTTCATCGGTGAACTTCACCGCGTTGGAGAGCAGGTTGAACAGTACCTGTTTGAACTTCTGCTGGTCCAGCGTCACCTCGTCCACCGCGCGGTCCACCTCGCGGCGGATGACGAGGTTTTTCTTTTGCGCCATCGGCGCCACGACCGAGCACACCTCCTCGATGGCCTTGCCGACCGAGAAGGTTTCGGGATGCAGTTCCATCTTGCCCGCCTCGACTTTCGAGAGGTCGAGCACGTCGTTGATGAGCTGCAAGAGATGGCGGCCACTGTTGAGGATGTCCTTCAGATACTCCTTCTGTTTCGGGACCAGCTTGCCCGGCTTTTCGTCAATGAGGAATTCGGAGAAGCCGATGATGCCGTTGAGCGGGGTGCGCAACTCGTGCGACATGTTGGCGAGGAACTCGCTCTTCATCCGGTTGGCCTCCTGAAGCGATTGCTCGAAGCGCTTGCGCTCGGTCACGTCGCGGGCGGCGGCAAAGACCCCGAGCACCCTGCCTTTGTCGTCCTTATAGACCGAGGCGTTGTAGAGCACATCCGTGATGCGGCCGGTCACGTGCCGGATGGCCAGCGGATAGTCGCGCACGAAGCCTTCGGAGAACACCTTCTGATAACCGGCGCGCGCCTTCTCCGGCTCGGTGAAGTAGTCCGAGAAGTCGCGCCCGATGAGCTGTTCGCGCCCGACGCCGGTTGCCTGCACGGAGGCTTCGTTCACGTCGGTGATCTTGCCTTTCGGACTGATGGTGACGAGTGGGTCCAGCGAGGCTTCGATGAGCGAGCGGGCGTATTGCGAGGCCTGCTTCTGCACCGTCACGTCACGGGCGGCGGCGAACACCCCGAGCACCTTGCCTTTGTCGTCCTTATAGACGCTGGCGTTGTAAAGCACGTCCATGATCCGGCCCGTCGTGTGGCGGATGGCGAGTGGGTAATCGCGCACGAAGCCCTCGGAGAACACCTTCTGATAACCGGCGCGCGCCTTGTCCGGCGCGGTGAAGTAATCCGAGAAGTCCGTGCCGATGAGTTGCTCGCGCGGCACGCCGGTGGCCTCGACCGAGGCTTCGTTCACGTCCGTGATTTTGCCCTGCGCGCTGATGGTGACGAGCGGGTCGAGCGAGGCTTCAATAAGCGACCGCGCGTAGGCCGAGGAGGCGCGTTGCAATTCCTCGGCCATCTTGCGCTCCGTCACGTCGCGCGCGGCGGCGAACACCCCGAGCACCTGGCCCTGGTCGTCCTTATAGACGCTGGCGTTGTAAAGCACGTCGGTGATGCGGCCCGAGGAATGGCGGATGGCCAGCGGGTAGTCCTTCACGAAACCCTGCGAGAACACCTGCTGATAACCTTCCCGCGCCTTGTCCGGCTCGGTGAAGTAATCCGAAAAGTCCGTGCCCGTCAGCCGCTGGCGCGGAATTCCCGTGGCCAGCTCCGTCGCCCGGTTCACGTCGGTGATCTTGCCGTCGGGGCTGATGGTGACCAGCGGGTCCACGGACGCTTCGATCAAGCTGCGCGCGTAGGCGGCGGCGGCGCGTTGTTTGGCTTCGGCTTGCTTGCGCTCGGTCACGTCGCGCGCGGCGGCGAAGACGCCGAGCACATTGCCCTTTTCGTCCTTGTAAACACTGGCGTTGTAGAGCACGTCGGTGACGCGGCCTGACGAATGGCGGATCGCCAGCGGATAATCGCGGACGAAGCCGAGCGAGAACACCTGCTGATAACCTTCGCGAGCCTTCTCCGGCTCGGTGAAGTAATCCGAAAAGTCCGTGCCGATCAGCTTCTCGCGCGACAGGCCAGTGGCCTGGACCGACGCCTCGTTCACGTCGGTAATCTTGCCTTCGGGACTGATGGTGACAAGCGGGTCGAGCGAGGCTTCAATCAAACTGCGCGCGTAATACTGAGTGGCCCGGAGTTCCTCGGTGAGACGGATTTCGTCCGAGATGTCCTTGGAGATGAGCAGGAAGCCGATGGGTTTGCCCTTGCTGTCGCGGCGCGGCGTGATGACCACACGCGCGGTGAAGCGATCGCCGCGCTTGCGCACGCGCAGCAGCGTCCCCTCCCACTTGCCGTCGCGCAGCGCGGCCTGGACAATGTCCGTGTGCCGGCCCGCCTTCACGTCCTCCGGCACGTGCAGGATGGAGGAGTTGGCCTTGCCGACGACTTCCTCCGGCTCGTAGCCGTAAAGCCGGCGCGCGCCTTCGTTCCACAACAGAATTTTCCCGTCGAGGTCCTTGCCGATGACGGAATACTCCGTGGACGATTCGAGGATGTTCGTGATGAAGTCCACCGCCTCCTGCGCGTTGCCGACGATGGCGCTGTCGAACAGCTTGGCCCGCCGCAGCTCCTCGGTGAACGCCAGCTCGTTCGTCACGTCCTTGGACATGAGCAGGAAGCCGATGGGCTTGCCGGCGGCGTCGCGCCGCGGTGTCACGACGACGCGGGCATTGAACTGCTCGCGGTTCTTGCGGACGCGCTTGATGTTGCCCTCCCAATGGCCGTTTTGCATCGCGGCGTCGAGCATCTGCTGCGGCTTGCCCGCGTTCACGTCCTCGGCCGTGTGCAGGATTTGCGAGTTGGCCTTGCCGACCATCTCCTCCGGTTCGTAGCCGTAAAGGCGGCGCGCGCCCTCGTTCCACAACAGAATTTTCCCTTCGAGGTCCTTGCCGATGATCGAATACTCGGTGGAGGATTCGAGGATGTTGCCGATGAAGTCGAGCGCCTGCTCCGTGGTCTCAATGACGGTGCTGTCGAACAGTTTAGTTTTCATGGTTCGATTCTTTGGTTGGCAGAGTGAAATAAAAGGTCGCGCCTTCACCCACTTTGCCTTCGGCCCAGGCGCGTCCGCCGTGGCGTTGGACAATGCGCTGCACAATGGACAGCCCCAGCCCGGTGCCTTCGAATTCGCTGGCGGGGTGCAACCGCTGGAACACGCCAAAAAGTTTGGGCGCATATTCCATATCGAATCCCACTCCATTATCGCGGACCAGGAAGACCTGCTCACCCGCTGTCGTGTCCTGACTGCCGATTTCGATTTCTGCCGATGGCTTTGTCCGGGTGTACTTGATGGCATTGGAGAGCAGATTGAAGAATACCTGTTTGAGCATTGATTCATCGGCCTCAACGGTGGGCAATTCAGAAATTTTCCAGGTGATCGTGCGGTCCTTCATTTCCGGTTTCAATTCGCGTCGCACTTGAGCGACGAGCGCGCCGAGGTTGACCGGGGTTCGGAGCAATTCTGCGCGGGACAGCCGGGCAAAGGCCAGCAGATCTGTAATCAACCGACCCATGCGCTCACCGGCTTTGGCAATCGTGAGGAGATGTTCCTGAGCCGTGGGATTCATTCCGGCGGAACATTCCTCGAGGAGAATGCGCGCATAGGCGGCCACGTGGCGCGCGGGCGCGTGAAGGTCGTGGGCCACCGAGCTGGCGAAGGCGTCCAGTTCCTGGTTGGCCGCTTCGAGTTTGGCGTTGAGTTTGTGAAGATCGTCTCGGGCGACGCTCAACTCCTTGTTCCGGTGGATGGCGGCCTCGTAGGTGGACAGCAGGAGATTGAGAATTTGCAGACGGTCGGCGGTGATGAAGTGTTTGTGGCCGTTGAAGTAGATTTCCACCCCCATCCCTGCCTGTTCCGCCTGGCGCAAATCGCGATTGACGAGCACGAACTGCACGCGGCTCAACAGGTGATGTTCGTCATAGGGTTTAAGGATGAAGTTGTCCGCGAGGCACTCCAGCCCGCGAATCACGTCCTGTGGATCGGATAAAGTTGTGACTAGGATGACCGGAGTCCCGCCCAGGCTGGCATCTGATTTGACGCGGCGGCACAATTCATAGCCGTCCATTTCGGGCATGACCACGTCGCTGATGATGAGCGTGGGCTTGTGACGCTGCGCCGCTGCCAACGCTTGCCGGCCGTTGGTCGTGGCAGTGACGTGGTAGCCTTGCTGTTCAAGGATGTGTTGGAGCCGTTGGGCCTGCGTCGGGCTGTCTTCGACGACCAGGATTTCGACTGGCGGGTTGGCGGGTTGGGCGGTGGTGCTCATGGTGTAATTGCTTCGGAGGTGTGTCGGCGGTTGACCACGGAGATGAGGGTGGCGGCGATGTTGTCGGCGGCCAGCACGTGCGTGGCGCCACCCAGTTCGATGGCTTCGCCGGGCATGCCATGCACGACGGAGCTTTGGCGATCCTGAGCGATGGTAATGGCGCCTTGGTCTTTCATCAACTTCAGTTCCACTGCGCCGTCCTGGCCCATGCCGCTGAGCAGCACGCCCAGCGCATTGCGTCCGCACACTTCCGCCAGCGAGCGGAACATATACGAGACGGCGGGCCGCAAACCATTCTCAGGCTCTTCCCGCGTCAACAGAATGCGACCGTTGGCGCTGATGCCCATGTGAAAATCATCCGGCGCCAGATAGGCGTGGCCGGGCAACGGGCAAGTTCCGTGTGAAGCAACGTGAACCTGCAAGCCGGTGGTCTGGTTCAGCCACTCAACCAGGCCGGGCAGAAATCCATGCGCGATGTGCTGCACGATGAGGATGGCCGCGGGAAAATCTTTCGGCAGGCTCGAGAGGATGGTTTGCAAAACCGGCGGACCGCCGGTGGAGGCGCCGATGCCGATGAGTGTGACCCCGGCGGGCGCGCACTTCCCTTCGGCGGCCGGGGGCGCGGGCCAGGAAGCCGGGCGCGACCGGGGCCAGCGGCGCACCACTTTGACTTCGGACATCAGCTTGACCGTTTGCAGGAGGTCGGTCACCAGTTGTTCAAATTCGGCGTGCGCGCGCGCGACCGGCTTGGCCACACAGGCCACGGCGCCGGCTTCCAGCAAACGGAAGGTGGTGGCAACTTCCTTGGGGTCCGTGGTGGCGGTGCAAATGATGATCGGGACGGGTTGCGTCTCCATGATGCGTCGCGTCGCCTCGAACCCGTCGAGGCGCGGCATGTGAATGTCCATGACGATGACGTCAGGTTTGTTCCCATTAACGAAATCCAGCGCGGCCTGGCCGTCGTTGACCGCGCCGACGACCTGGATTTGCGGATCGGATTCCAGGAGGTGAACGAGCAGCATCCGTGACACCGGCGAATCATCTGCCACGAGCACGTTGATCTTGCGGTTGGTCATGCAGGGTCCTTTCGTTCAAACCAGCCGGCGGACGGCCTCAAGCAGATTGCTTTGATCGAAGCTGCTTTTTACGAGGTAGGCGTTGGCGCCGGCGTCAATACCGCGTTCCCGATCCTCGCGAGTTTCCAGCGCGGTCACCAGCACCACCGGCAATTCCGCCAGCTTTTTGTCCGCGCGAATCTTTGCCGTCAGGTCGAATCCATTCAGGCGCGGCATTTCCACGTCGGAGACGACCAGATCGAAACGTTCCGCGCGCAGCGTGGTGAACGCTTCCAATCCGTCCACCGCTGTTTTCACCTGGTAGCCTGCGGATTCGAGGATGCCTTTCAACAACATGCGGGACGTGATTGAATCTTCGACCACGAGAATTGCCTTGGCCTGTGCTGCCGTCGGCTTGGTTCCCGCTGCGACGCGTGCGGCCGCGCCGCCGGTCTCCCGAGCCGACTTGAGCAAGTCGGCGACGTTGAGAATCGGTGCGATCCGGCCAGAGCCGAGCACGGTCGCGCCGGTGATGTTGCGCACGCGCGACAACGGTTTGCCGAACCGCTTGACCAGCACTTCCTGTTCGTCGAGCACGGCATCCACCGCGAAAACCACGCGCTGGTCGCCCACGCCGAGAATGACGACCGGAGTGGCGTCGAGTGGATCGCCGTTGCGTTGCGTCGGCGGCAGTTCCAGCGCTCCGGCCAGACAGGCGAGCGCCACGGCGCGTCCGTTCAGTGAGAGGGTTTCGCGACCTTCGACGGTTTGAACGTCCTCCGCCTTGAAACGCGCCACACGCTCCACCTGGGCGACCGGCACGATAAACAGCCGCTCGGCCACCTCGACGAGGATTCCCCGAAACGTCGCCAGGGCCACCGGCAGGGTGATTCGAATGGTTGTTCCTCCGTGGCGACGGCTCTCAACGGAAACGCGACCGCCGAGCTTTTCGGTCTTCTCCCGCACAATTGCCAGACCCAGCCCGCGACCGGACAATTGCGTGATGATCGGGCTGGTTGACACATCGGCCTGAAAGATCAACGCCTGCGCTTCGGATTCGCCGAGTCGGCTCCCTTCCTCCGGTGAAATGAAACCGTGTTTGACAGCGGACTCTTTAACCTTTGCAACTTCGATGCCCGCGCCGTCGTCGGACACGAGGAACTCCACCTTGTTGCCGTTCCCCGGCGACACGGCGAGGGTGATGGTGGCGCGCGGAGGTTTGCCCAGCTTGATGCGCTGTTCGGGCGTCTCGATGCCGTGATCCACGCAGTTGCGCAGGAGATGAATGAACGGGTCTTTCATCTCCTCCAAAATGCGCTTGTCAATCTCGACTTCCTCGCCACGGATCACCAAGTCAGCCTCCTTGCTCTGATCGCGGCAAAGGTCGCGCACCAATTTCGGGAAGAGCGCGCCCAGCGTGGCAAACGGCAGCATGAGCAGTTTCTTGGAATCTTCCAGCAGATCGTCCACCAGTTTGCCAACGACCAAGTGATCCGATTCTGCCGTCCGCCTGAGCGCCGTGACTTTGTTTTCAAGTGACCGGAGGTGATCGTGATTCCAATCGAGGAACTCAACCAGCTTGGTCAAACCTGATGGCGGTGTGGCTGCGCGGGCCGACGCGGGCCGCTCGAATGTCTGGCGGAGCGTGCGCACTTCCGGCTGAACTGTCGCCCACTCTTTCTTCCACTCCTCCAACCGATCCACCAACTCACGCAAGTCGGATGCCCGCTGGCCAGTGGTCAATTTCGCCGCAAGCATTTCTTCCGCTTCCAATAGTTGCGTATCCAGTTTGGCAACGGCGATGCGCACGGTCTCTCCGGCGTCAGGTTTCTCCAGAGCGACTGATTCGCTGGCGGACAACGACGGCGCGGATTTTTCCACTGGGCGCGATGACAAAGGAGGCTGTGTGTCCGCAGATCGTTGGGCTGCGGGGGCGGCAAGAATTCTGGTCACAGCGTCCAGCGAGCGATGCACCTTGTCCAGCGCCGGCGGCGAGGGTTTGTTTTCCCCTCGTTTCCAAGCGGCGAAGACATCTTCCAGAGACTGGCAAATTGACTCAACCTCGGTGAAGTTCACCGCGCGCGCCGCGCCCTTGAGGCTGTGCGCGGCGCGGAACACGGTCTCGATGAGGCCGCGTTGTTCGTCGGGCACAAGCGTTTTCTCCAATGCCAGCAAGCCGGCGGCCATCGCCTGCAAATGCTCGTCGGCCTCGACTTTGAACGTCGCCCGCAGTGATTTGAGGAATTGGTCTTCCTGGATGCTCATACTTTGTAACGTTCGACCATTTGTTTGAGCCGCCGGCCCAGCTCATTGATGTTGCGCGCCGCCGTCTCCAACTGTTTTGCGCCCGCCACATTCTGGGTGCTCGCCTGCTTGATGCTCTCCATTGCGGTCGCGACCTGATCGACGCCGACCAATTGCTGCTGACTCGACGACGCGATCTGCGTCGCCGCCTGCGCCGCTTCCGACACGCTGCCCGCCAGCACCTGAATGGATTCGCCCGCCGCACCGGTCTGTTTCTCGCCCGCCTCCACCGCCTTGTTTCCTTGCTCGGTCGCCATCACCGCGGCGGTCGTCGCCTTTTGAATGTCGCTCAGAATTGTCCGCACCTGATTGGTCGCCTGCCGCGATTGTTCGGCGAGGCTCTTCACCTCCTGGGCCACCACGCCGAAGCCCTTGCCATGCTCACCCGCCTTGGCCGCCTCGATGGCGGCATTGACCGCCAAGAGATTGGACTGCGCCGCCAGGTCCTCCACCGTCGCGATGATCTGGCCGATGGTTTGGCTCTGTTCGCTCAAACGAACCATGCTGGCGGCGATGGCTTCCATCTGCTGACGGATACGGTTCATGCCGGCGCTGGCGTCCTCTGTGGACTTGCGACCGCTTTGAGAAATTTGCGCCGCCTTCTGCGCGCTGTCGGAGACGGCCTTGGCCTTCTGGCTGGCGACCTGCGCCGTTTGGCGGACTTCTTCCACCGTGGTGGTGGTTTCGCTCACGGCGGCGGCAGACTCGCTGGCGCTGGAGGCCAACTGGGTGGTGGAGGCGACGATCTCGCTCGCCGCAGAGCCAAGGACATTCGCGCCTTCGACTAACTGGCGCGTTTGCTCGCGCAGATTCTCGACCATCCGCGCAAAGGCGTTGCCCAAAACATCGTTCGGCGCTTGCGGTTTGATCGTGGAGCGCAAATCACCGGCGGCGATCTGCTCGGCTGCGCCGGCCATCGTCCGCAGCGACTGCGTCATGCGGTCGAAGGTTCGCGCCAGCACGCCCACTTCGTCAGTTCGTCCATCGGATGAGACTTGGACGCTTAGATCACCGACGGTGATTCGTTCGGCAACGGTGGTCAGGTTCTGGAGCGGGCGGGCGATATTGCGGGTTATGGCAAACCCCGCCAGCGCCGCGAGCACGAAGGCCGTGAGTGTGCCCAGCACAATGGTCCATTTCGCGTTGCGGGCATCGTGCTGCGCGGCTTCCACCCGATTTTTGAGTAAATCGTTCTCTTCACCTTCCATCTCACCGATCACCTTGCGAATTTCATCCATGTTCGTCTCCCCCTTGCCGGCTTTGATGATCTGCACGGCTGCTTCCAGGCTGTTCGTCCGGCGGACCTCAATCATTTCCCGAGAGAGCGACAATCGGGTTTTGATGAGTGGTTCCAACATCTGCAGCCGGCGCTGCTGATGTGCGTTGTCCGACGTTAACCGGCGAGTCTCCGAGACCGTCTGATCCAACTTGCCCAGCGCGCTCTGATACGGCTCCAGATAAGCGTCCTCCCCGGTGAGGACGTAACCGCGTTGGCCAGTCTGAACGTCCGTCAACAGCCACAGCACCTCCGCGAGTTGCGTCAGCACGTCGTGGGTGCGCTTGCGCAAGTCCGACGCCTCAATCAACTGGGTCGTGCTGCGGTAGGAAACCGCGCCGACGATGACGAAAATCACCATCACAAGGCCAAACCCGACGCCAATTTTTGTTCCGACATTCCATTTCATAGTTTTAGGTCTCCGTTGCTGGTTTGAGTTCAGTTCTCCACTTCTTCATGGACAATAATTTTCGGGTCCGCCAGAATGCGAACCAGGTCGAGCACCACAAGGCGTTCGGCCGTCACACCTTTCAAGTAGTCTTTGCGAATGCCCGTGAGCGTCGGCAGCGAAGGCTGCAAACTGTCCGCCGGAATCGAGCGCACGCCGACGATGACATCCGCCAGCAGGCCCAGTTCAAGGTCGTTGCCGCGAACGAGGATGATGCGGTGCAAGTCAGTCAAGCCCTTTTCGGGCAGGTCGAAAAACTTTTTGAGGTCGATCACTGGCAGGATATGGCCGCGCACGTTGACGATCCCCAGCACGAACGGCGGCGTGCAGGGCAGCGGCGTCAGATCCTTAAGCGGATACACCTCGCGCACGAAGCGCGTTTCCACGGCATAGCGTTCCTGCGCGAGGCGGAACTCCAGCACTTCGAGCAACGTTTCCGCGGCCGGAGCGGGCGGTGGGGTGCGTGCCAGCGCTGTCGCGCGGGCGCGGAGAATTTGTCTGGCGTCGTTGGCTTCGTTCTTCATGGCCTGGTCTCCATGGCAACAATTGAAGAGATGATTTCGGTGAGCCGGCCCGCCGTGAGGCCGTCGGATTCCGGCAGCAGATCGCCGGGCTGGCAGCGGCGCAGCAGACGCAACGCAGTGGTGAAATGTTTTTCCGCCCCGGCGATTTCGTCGCGGCTGCGCGCGAGGTTGGCCAATGCGAAATGTGCCAGCACAAAGTCGGGTTGCAGATAAAGCGCTCGTTGCAGCGAGCGGCGCGCCGGCTCGTGGTCGCCGAGTTCCTGCAAAACCACCGCGCGCAGATAGTGGCCGGACGGATCGAGCTTGTCGGCGGCCACCCACCGCTCACACCAGGTCAACGCGCCGGCCAGTCTGCCTTGATTGGCCAGCGCGCGCGCCAGCAAGGAAAACGCTTGCGGATCCGGCGCGGCGTTCGCAGTGAGCGAGGCCAGCAACGTGTCCGCTGCTTCCGCATAGCGGCCTTGTTGGTAAAACGATGTGGCCACGTCGAGCGGCGTCGGCGCTGACTCCGGCGACGCGGGTTCTTCCGGCGGCAAGTCAACCGGCGTTGGCGGTGTCCACGGCAAAGTTGCTTCAAACGCGGGCGCAACAAACTCCGCCGGTTCGCGGTGTGACGACAGCGTCCAAGGTTGTTCCGCGTGAACCTTCGCGTCGCTTTTTTGATAGAGGATGACGCCGGGAAAATTCACCAGCACGAACCGCGAGGACAACGCCTGCAAGCCTTCGCTCGGACTGACGGCCAGCCAGCCGTCATCCACCAGCGCGCAGCGAAGATTGCGGACGACTTTCCGCGCCTGCGGTGGCGTGAAATACATCAATACGTTCCGGCAGAAGATCACGTCCATCGCATTGGTGTCGGTGGCCAGTGAGGGATATACGTCCTCCGCCAGATTCAAGTTCATGAAGGTCACCCGCTTTTTGATTTCCGGGAGGATCGCGTGGCGGCCATCGCTGGTGCGGTGGAAGTAACGTTCTTTGAACCACGCCGGCGACTCGCGGAACGACCATTCGCCATACACGCCGGCGGCGGCCTTTTGGAGAAAACGCTCGTTGATGTCGGTCGCCAGGATCGTCACGTTCCAGTCCGGCAGGTCGGGAATGGCCTGGTCGAGCTGGATCGCGAGGGAATACGGCTCTTCACCCGTGCAACAGGCCGCGCTCCAGAAGCGCAACCGCCGTTCGCCGTTTTGACGGGAGCGGATCAAATCTGGAAGCACGCTTTCGGCGAGAACCTCGAACGTGCGCTTCTCCCGAAAAAAATAAGTCTCGCCGATGGTGAGATGGCTCGCCAGCACTTGAAGTTGTGCTTTGGTCAGTGGCGATGACAACAGCCACTGCGCACACGCCGCGCCGCCGGCAAAACCCAATTCATCCGCCGCCCCGGCCAGCCCGCGCTGCAAATCCGCCCGCCGTTCGGGTGGAAAATGCAGTCCGATTCGCGCCGCTATGAATTCGCTTACTTGACCGCACAGAATTTCCGACACCGCGCTAGTTTCCATGATTCACCTCCGTGTTCAGCGCTTTGTCCAAAGCGCGCGCTTCGTCCAAGGAGAGAAATTTTTCCAGGTCGTGAATTAACACCAGGCCGTCGTCGAGCCGGACCACGCCCTGAAGGTGATCCAGCCCCGGAACAATCTGCGCCGCGCCGATGATCTCGGCTGAGGAACGCTCAATCACGCCCTGCGTCTCATCCACGGCCAGAACGACCGTGCGCTGCGCCGTCTGCGCAATCAGGAATTGATCGGCGGGACGGACCTCCCGTTCCGGCAACCGAAACCTGCGCCGGATATTGAGCACGGGCAGAACGCGTCCCGCCACGTCAATCGCCCCGAGCACGATGTCCGGCGACTTCGGCAACGGAGTTATTTCCGCAGCCCGGACAATGCGCTCGACCACGACCAGTGGCACCGCATACCGCTGTGCATCCAGGCGGAAAACAACGAGTTGGGTAAGTTCGCTCATCTTAAACTTTTGGAGTCGGCTTTAAGAAATAACTGCGAGCCCTAAATCCATGCGCTCGTCCGGCCGCTGAGCCTCGTAGGGAACATCTTACCAGCCTCGCCGTGGGTGGCTTTGTCCTCGGCTTTTTTTGCTCTGTAATTTCGCGCGACCGCTCCGCCTGCACGTCCTCCGGCGTGTGGAGAATGGCGGAGTTGGCCTTGCCGACCACTTCCTCAGGACCGTAGCCGTACAGCCGCCGCGCGCCTTCGTTCCACAACAGGATTTTTCCGTCAAGGTCCTTGCCGATGATGGAATACTCGGTGGAGGATTCGAGGATGTTTTGGAGGAAGCCGGACAGATTATTGGTGTCCTGCCCGCGCAGCGGGTTGACAATGGGAGGTTCTTTGTTGGTTTTCATAGTGCATGAACGGGGTTGGATAAAGCGGTAACCAGGCTGTTGAACGCGCTCCTCACGGCACGGTGACGGGGCTGCGCGACAGCGTTTGGAGTGCGGTGATTTGTCACCGCTGTCGAAAGCGCCGACAAGTCGGCGCACTCCAAACGCTCCGCGAGGTTCAGAGCATCCCCCGCAGTGATAGCATTGCCTGCGTGCTGGTTCATGGACAGGGTGAGGGGTTCGTCGGTCGGCACGGTTACGAACAAAGGGGAAGCCGCCGGTCTTTTTGTTGCGCCATTCAAGTTCATATCAAATTTGGTTTACCTGGAAATTCATTGTCACTCTTCTCAGGCCGCCGCCATTAACGTTTCGAAGTTCCGTCACGGAACAAACCACGAATCACGGCCGGCAATTCCTTGCGCAGGCCATGCTTGGAAACGAAGCCGTCCGCCCCGCGCTCCAGGCACACGTCCCGAATGATCTGGCCGTCGTGCATCGTGAGGATGATCACGCGCGTGGCGGGACTGCATGGGCGGATGCGGTCCATGGCATCCAAGCCGTTGAGGTCAGGCATTTGCAGGTCCAGCAGGACGAGATCGGGGCAGTGACTGGCCGCCAACCGGATCGCTTCCTCGCCATTGGCCGCTTCGCTGGGCGGTTCGAAACCAAGCAGCGACGCTAGAAACGTCGAAACCGTTTCGCGAAATTGCGCGGAATCGTCCACGATCAACGTCCGGATATTTTTGCCGGACTGGGCGCGGGCGGGCCGAAGTTTGCTTGACTGAGGCATGATCAAAATAGGGGTATAGACTACGCGAGCAGAAGGGGAATGGTATCAGGAGGATTCTGATTATACCGCAAATGAATACCTAGGGGTAAACCCTGATTTATTTCGAAATCCGAAGTCCGAAATCCCAATGGCCTCCGGCGTCCGCTGCGAGCGACCTCCTGGCGAAACGGGCGTGGCGCGGCGAAACCAGAGCTTTGACGCCAAAACCTGGTGATGATCGGTGGGAATGAACGCGTTTGACCTCCCGCTCCTCCTGACGAAGGAAGGAGGAGAGGGTCGGGGAGAGGAGGCGCTTTTATTTGGACCACCCCTCTCTCCGGCTCTCTCCCCGCTCGTTCCTCGCGGAGAGAGAGTGTCAGATCGCGTTGGCAGTGACACCCCGCTCTCGCCACATTTTACCGATTATCAAAGGAAGTTGGTATGAGATCAGAACCCACACCCATGCGTGCGTTTCGGATTTAGGGTTTCGGATTTCGGATTTCGTACCGAGGGGCGCCGTACGGAATGGAGATTACTCTTGGCAAACGCTGGAGCGCTCCGTGGTGGCGGCTGTGCCTGTCAGCGGCCGGTCAGGCCCCAATCAGCTTGTTGCGGATGGCGTAGCGCACCAGTTCACTCACCGAGCGAAGATGCAGTTTGTTCATGAGGTTGGCGCGGTGGCTCTCCACCGTTTTAACGCTCCGGCCCAGCAGAGCGGCGATTGCCTTGTTGCTCCGGCCTTCGGCCACCAGTTGCACAATCTCCCGCTCCCGCGGCGTCAGCGCACCACGCCTCGGTCTGGAACTGGCGGAAGATGTTTCCGGATGGAGACGGCCTTGCATGATCCACTCGGACATTTGGGGAGTGAAGAACGGCTTGTGCTGAGACAGGGCTTCGACTGCCGAAACCAAAAATTTCCGGACCTCGGTCTTCAAGAGCAGGCCGCGCACGCCGACCGCCAACGCCTCCTGGGCCAGTTGCTCGGACTCATGCATGGTGAGCAGCAGCGCTTCGGTTTGCGGCAGCGCCTTGCGAATCTGTCGGGCGGCTTCAATGCCGTTGAGTTCCGGCATGCTGAAATCGAGGGCGACGATGTGCGGTTTGAATTGTAGCGCGAGCGTGACTGCTTCGCGGCCAGTGGTGGCTTCACCGCAGACCTGCCAGCCGCGGTGCATGGCGATCATCGTGCGCAGCCCTTCCCGTACGATGTCGTGATCATCGGCGATCAAAATACGTAACGGTGTGGAACTGTGGCTCATAAATCCAACGCTCGCGGTGTGCGTGATCCTGCACACAGACCCCGGGCCAAATCAAGAAGATACTCCGAACTGGTGAATCACGATCCTTGTAAGCACTCAGAGGAGCACGGCGTGAACGCGCGCCCCGACCCCCTGAAGGGCCGCACCAAACCAGGGCTTCGCAAATCGAGCGCATCCTGGCGATGCCCCCGTAGCGTAGGCGTCCCCGCCTGCGAGTTCTGGCTGCGTCTCGCGGCCAAGCCCAGCCCACGGGGCGCGGACGCCCCGCGAACTCGCAGCCGAGGACGGCTGCGCTTAGGCGCGCGGAGGCCGTGCCGGATGCGCTTCGCAAATCCCAGTTCGAACACCACAGATTGGTTTGGCGTCATTGCTCCGTTTGTTTCAGTGGGACGGTGGCCCGCACGGTGGTGCCGCGCTTGCCGGAAATAATTTCCAGATGACCGCCCGCCAAACGCAAGCGTTCGGTCATTCCGACGATTCCCACTCCCAAAGCCTCCGGTTTACCTTCGCGCTTCGATGGTTTTCGAGACGAAATCCCGTGGCCTTTGTCCCGCACTTCCAACACCACACTATTGGGTTCGCGCCGCAGCCGGATGGATGCCGACTTGCTCCCCGAGTGCCGATGGATGTTGCCCAGACTTTCCTGGACCACGCGGAACATTGTCAGTTCCAATGCGGCGGGCAGGCGCTGCGGGCCGCGCGGCAGATCCAGGTTCACCGTTATGCCGCTACGTTTGCTGAAGCCGTCTGCATACGAACGCAGCGCAACCGTTAGTCCGAGTTCCTCCAGCAACGGCGGGTGCAGCAGATACGAGATGGTCCGGATTTCCTGGGAGCAGCCATCCACCAGGGCCAGACTGTCGCGAAGGACTCTCCTGATCTTCGCTGACTCGTTAGTCAGTTCGTCATCGAGTTTTCCCAGGTTTATCATCAAGGACGCCAATTTCTGGGCGGTGGAATCGTGCAACTCGCGGGCGATGCGGCGGGCTTCCTCATCCTGCGCCTTGAGCAGCCGGCCGGAAAGTTCGTGCAACGCCGCCTCGGTACGTCGGTGCTCGGTCACGTCCTCGACAGTCGCTACATGGCCAGATGATTCGCCTTCGCTCCGGATTGGGGCCGTCCTCATCGAAACCTGACGAAGGGTTGAGTCAGGAAGCCGCAGAGAAAATTCCGTCGAGTATTCGGCGCGATCCTGCAAGGCGGCAAGGAAGCCAGCGATGGTTCGCGCGCGATCCGCAGGCAGGATGTAGCGGGTCCAACCCTCTCCCATGACCGCAATGGCTCCAACCTTGAAGATGGCTCTGGCCCGCGGATTGGCGTAGGTGCAGTTGCCGAGGTCATCCAACAGCAGTATCCCCAAGGGCGAACTTTCGCTTAGACTGCGAAAGACGGCTTCGCTTTCGCGGAGCGCCTCCTCCACCCGCTTGCGCCCGGTGATGTCGCGGCCAACCGACTGAATTTCCGTGAGCCGCCCCTGCGGGTCGAAGAAGCCCCGGTTGACAAACTGCATCCAATGCAGGTCACCTTTCCCCGAATAGACCCGATTTTCAACCAGGATGATCGGATGAGCTGGCGACATGGTCTTGAGTTTCTTCTGGATCATTTCCACATCTTCCGGGTGAGCCTCGGGAAACCATTTTTGACCCACCATTTCGTCTTTAGTTTTCCAAAAGAAGCGGCAGAACACATCGTTGACGAACACGTAGCTTCCGTCCGGCTTAATACGACAGATGATCTCGGTCTGATCTTCCACTACAGCCCGATAGTGTTCTTCGCTCTCCCGCAGCGCCGCCTCCGCCCGCTTGCGCTGAGTGATGTCCACCATAATCCCGCGCAGCTTTGCGGGCCGGTCGTTCTCCACGACCACGGTGACCATGTCCCGCAGCCAGACCGCATGCCCGTCGGCGGCCAGTATCCGATACTCGAACTCGTGGTCGTATTTCTCCCGGGTGCATTGTGCGCAGTAACGCACCGCCTCCTCGCGGTCGTCCGGGTGAAGGTGATCGGCCCAGAAGGCCGGTTCTTCGGTCCACCGTGACAGGGGGAAGCCCAGCAACCGCTCGGCCCGCGAACTGACGAATGTGAAGCGAAACGTTTCCGCGTCCGCTTCCCAGACGATTCCATCCAGACTGGCGATCAGTTCCTTCCGTTGCCGGTCGGCCAGCCGCACGGCCTCCTCGGCCTGCTTGCGCGCGGTGATATCCCGGGCAATCGTTGACCCACCGATGACATTCCCTGCGGTATCCTTCAGCGAAGAGACGGTCAGGGAAAGATGAATTCTTTTTCCGTCCTTGCGCAGTCTTATCGTTTCAAAATGCTCCAAGCGTTCATCGCGTCGGAGACTTTCGAATATCTGCTCTAATTCTTCCGTACTTTCCGGGCAACAAAGGATTGAAATTGGTTTGCCGATGACTTCATCGGGGCGGTAACCGTAAATCCTCTCGGCGCCGCGGTTCCAACTCAGAATGGTGCCTTCCAGCGTCCTGCTGAGAATTGCGTCGTCCGACGATTCGACAATGGCTGCCAACTGCCGTGCCGAGTCCTCCACCTGCTTGCGTGCGGTGATGTCTTCTGCAATGCCAGCGACGCGATACACTTCACCCGCCTCGTTCCGAATGGGGAAACCCCGGTCGTGGATCCAACGCACCGAGCCATCGGGCCGCACGATGCGATACTCTCCTTCGAAACCCTGGACGCGCTTCGGCGTGTCCAACGCCACAATCACGCGATCACGATCCTCGGGATGGACGGCCTCCAACCAGGAACTCGGGCGCTCATACAGACTTTGAAGGCTGCGACCCCAAACCTTCTCATACGCGGGACTGACATACAGCATCTGGGTCAGATCGAGGTTGGCCACCCAGAATACCTGCGTGACGGCCCCCGCTAATTGCCGGAAGCGTTCTTCGCTGCGACGCGACTCTTCGGTCTGCTTGAGCAACTGGGCGTTCTTCTCCTCTAATTTCTCCACCAATTGCCGGTTGTAGGTCTTCATCAGGCTCAACTCCTGTTCGGGCCGGATGGCGGTGGGGTGATGCTCTGGCGGACGCTTGAGCAGATCGCGGAGGGTGGCGAGGATTTCTACGGTGGCCGCTGGCTTCTTGAGGTAACGGTCCGCGCCCACTTCCGCCGCCAGCCGTTTGTCGCCCCGCGAGGTGAAGGTGTTCGTGTAAACGATGAAGGGGATGCGGCAAAGCCGTTCGCGGGCGCGCACCTCGGCACAGAGGCGATAACCGTCCATCTTCGGCATTAAGACGTCGGAGATGATGGCGTCCACCGGCTCGCGCTCCAGAAGGCCGAGGGCTTCGACGCCATCGGGGGATTCGAAGACGGTGAAGTTGTCGGCCTCCAACTGTGTGCGGAGCAGCTTGCGATTGGTCGCGTGGTCCTCAACGATGAGAACGTTCATGGGATTTTTGATTTGCCATTGGCGACTTGCGATTGCATCGTTGTTTCTATTCACCTTTTAGTGTGCTCGATTATTTGCACGAACGAATCCTCCTACATGGAGCGATCCATGAGATGAAACCGCCGGAAGGGACGATGTGGAAAAGTGCACTTCGGAGGAAGGCGTCTTTGCGGCACCGTTCGAACTGCACCGATTTATCGGTCTGCTGTTCGTAAAGATTGCGTGACCATTTCTCGAACGCGCTGTCTATGGCTAAGATCACGCTATCTCGCCCGTTGAAGCAGCGGCGAGCGAAATTGATGTGCAAAAATTGAGGTGATGTCGTCAAGATTTGGTTGTTTGGTTTCGCGATTAACGCCACGATTGGAGTGATGTCATACTGTTAATACGCGCCGTGGACTCAAATCTTTCAAAAAAAGAACGAGCGAATTACAACTTGGGATAAAGAAAGGTCATATCGTTGTTCTCTCACTCGGTGTTAGTAGTGCCCAATCGAACTGCAACTGGGGCGTGATCCGGCTGAAATTGTGAAACTCCACCGGCTTGACCAGGTAGGTCTCGGCACCCAAACGCCGCGCTTCACGAATGTCGCGGTCCTGCTGCGAAGCCGTGAGCACCACCACCGGGATCATCCGTGTGCGTTCATCGTTCTTGATCTGCCGCAGCACTTCAAAGCCATGCACCTTGGGCAAATGAAGGTCCAGCAGCACGACTTGCGGGCGCTCCTCGACTTTGCGACTGGCAAACGCGCCACGGCAAAAGAGAAAGTCCAGCGCCTCCGCACCGTCCCCGACGATGTGGACGCGATTGGTGAGCCGCGCCTGCTTGAAGGCGCGCATAGTCAAATCCGCATCCTCGCGGTTGTCCTCGACCAGCAGGATGTCAACAATTCTTCCTTGGGCTCCGTTGCCGGCTTCCACATCGGACGGCGGCGACTCAGCCGCGGGTTCAAAGAAAGCGCTGAGGGAAACCTTCAAGGCGCGCGCGAGTTTGTGAATGCTTTCGAGCGAGGGATTGCGCGCGCCGCGTTCGATGTCGGTCACGTACGTGCGGTGCAGACCCGCCCGCCAGGCCAGTTCTTCCTGCGAGATTCCCAATCGGCTTCTACGACTCTTCACCGCTGTGCCGAAACTGACTTTGACATCGAACCTGATGGGTAGCTTTTTCGCCATCTGCGGTTAATGTATCAAACCGGCACAAGAGACGATAAGTGACAATCGTCGCAACGCGGCCGGATGGTTACTGCGTCCAAGCCTGTCATGGCGGCTTCGTCTCGAAACAAGCCCAAGGTGGAGCAATTGGCCTCGCCGATGTGCTCCCTCGTTCCGCAGGAGAATTTTCCCGTCGAGATCCTTGCCGATGATCGAATACCCGGTGGAGGATTCGAGGATGTTGCCGATGAAGTCGAGCGCCTGTTGCGGCGTGTGGACGATGGTGGAGTCAAAGAGTCTGGCCGGCACAGTTCGCTCCTTTGGTTGGAAGACCGAAATGGAAAGTCGCGCCCGCCAGCACCACCGCGCCGAGGAGCAGAACGGCCCCGCCGGGGCCGCGGGCCGCGGGCCTGAACCTGGCTCGGCGTCGGGCGACACGCTCAAATGTTGGTTTCAAGCTCTTCAAGGGCCGTCAATATCCTCCGGGGTTAGACCCGGAAAAAACTTCTTGGTACACGCGGGGCAGAAGCCGTGGGTGAACTTGGCCTCCGAGCGCTCCGCGATGTAGGATTCAACGTGGCTCCAGTAACCGCGGTCATCGCGAATCTTTTTGCAGCCGGCGCAGATGGGCAGCAGGCCGCTGAGTTGTTTCACGTCGGCCAGCGCCATTTGCAGGTCGGCAATCAGCCGTTCGCGCTCTTGCTGCATCCGCTGGCGCTCGGCGATTTCCGCGCGCAGGCTTTCGTTGGCCGTCTGCAATTCGTGCGTGCGCTCCTGCACGCGCTGCTCCAGCGTCCGGTTCACTTCCTGGAGTTGCGCTTCGGCGGCTTCCCGCGCCCGGAGATGCCGGAGCAACGGCACGAACGCGAACGCGCGCAGCGCCGGAAAGGCCAGCACAACCAAAATGGTCGCGTCGAGAACGTTGGTCAGCAGCGGCGGCATCGTGGGCAGCGCCGCCACGAGCAGCATCGCGATCACCTCCGCCACGAACAGCGAGGCGGCCAGGATGACGAACAGCCTCGCCGGGGAGCGGGCGGAGGCGGGGTGTCGGGCGGCCAGTTGCACTGGGCTACGCATTGTTATTGGAGCTGGCATAGTTGGGCTTTCTCACGATTCGCGCCGGCGATGTGGAGAATTGATGGGATCGCGAGTGGTCGCCCGCCCCCGCAATAGCGACCCGAGATGCGTGTCTCGAAGGCTTTTCAAAGCTGAACAACGCTTGGTTTCGGTCATGGTCATGTGTCTCCCTCGCCGGTGATTGCTCCGGTTTGGTGCAAAATATGTACAAGATATGATAACTTCAAGCCTTATTTTGTCTTATGGCAAACAAGAACCGACGGAATAAAAATACGGACTTGAACAAGGTTTGGGCTAACGGCAAGACGGCGAACGTCGTAGGGCTGCTGGTGCGCAAGTTGCGCCGCGAGCGCGGCCTCACCCAGGAGCAACTGGCCGCTCAGTGTCAGGTGCGCGGATTGAATCTTTCGCGCAGCACCTTGGCGAAAATCGAAGCGCGCGTGCGGTTCATCAAGGCCTGCGAGCTGTTCATCATCGCCAAGGTATTGAACGTGGCGATGGAAGATTTTTATCCTGCGGATTTCGGTGGACGGCGCACCAGGTGATACGGACTGAAAACGCGCCGGCGGAGAGCGCCCATGAAAGGCCGGGCATACCGCATTGGTTCATCCGCATGACTTGGCAATGCTGAGAAGGCGATCGTCGCCCCGGGAGGCGGGATCACGAACCATTGGACGAGGCCGGGCGCGAAGCGTTTGGAGCGCGGTGACTCGTCACCGCTTTTTTTTGGAACGATGCATTTTGAGTTGAGGAGCGCGCCCGCCCCCGGGGCGCAGCCGACGACGCCCTCGTCGTTGGCATCCGCTTGCATGTGTGTGAACCATTTGGTGCCGACGCGCCGCGCGGGGCGATCGGCGCTCCTGCCGCGACGATGCGTGCAGTGTTCGGCACGAGGGCGTGCCGAACCGCAGCCGGGGCGGCTGCGCTCCCGATTCGTTTCAGATGAATTGTTCCGGACTAGCGAACGGTCGAGCTTGCGAACGTGCGGCTGCGTGCGAAAGCGCCGATGAATCGGCGCACTCCAAACGTGGCGCACTTATCGAAGCCTCGCTCGCAGTTCCACCATTGCCGTTACCAAGGTTCACGGTGGGCGCAGAAAAACTGCTGGTTTTGGCTTGCTCCCTGCTGAAGTGACGAGTAATTAGAACCTGTCGCGGCCTCGGGCGAGGCCGGGCAAATGAGTGGCCCGCGTGGCGGAATTGGCAGACGCGCTAGATTCAGGTTCTAGTGAGTAACATCGTACAGGTTCAAGTCCTGTCGCGGGCACCATTTCGAGACAGTCGAGGTGCCCCGATGTGGAGTTTTTAGACCGAGGTAACATCACAAGTTTCATGTCCGCAACGATTCGTCTGGCAACCCGGGATGACGCCGCGCTCTGGCTGGATTTGCTGCAAGCGACGTTGGGGAGCGAGTATCCCGCCAAAGAGGTTTACGATCCCGCCTGGATCGCGAAGGAACTTGATTTGGCCACCGGTCAGGAAACCTGGGTCGCCGAGGTCGATGGCCGATTACACGCCAGCATTTCGTTTTTGCAGCCGGTGGAGGCCAACATCAATCCCATCGCCAACCTCGGCCGCAATCTGCATCGTCCGGAAAGTTATGCCGACGGTTCATCCGAAGCGTTGGGTCGCAAGCTCATTGACCTGGCGGCGGAACGGAAACAGATGATTGTCGTCCGCGTGCCGGCCGCCGACAACGGACAGCAAACCCTGTATGAAAAACTCGGTTATGTGTGTGTCGGCTTTCAGCCGTTGAAACACATCCTGAAAACGCGACAGGGAATTCTTTTTTATGTTCATGCGGCGCAGCCGGGGCAGGTCACCCGCCTGCCGCTCTCGGAATCATTGCCGCAGATCAGTGAACTGGCCAGCATCGTCCTGACCAGCCTGGACATTCCCAATCCGCTCTTGGTGCGGGATGGTGTAACGGGTTATCCGTTGCACGCCGAGTTGACCATCCATGATGCGACGTATGACGATTTCGTCGTGTGGCGCGAACAATTGCACAAGGTGCACCATGCGCCGGAGGTTTCCACGGGCTTCAATCGCGGCTGCGGTTTGTTGCGCACAACCACGGACGCGCCGCTACGCGCGGTTTTGGGCCAGCGCGAATCCGGGATCGTCTCGGGCCTGGCATACATTCACGACGAGCAGGACCGGTGCGTGCGGATTTTGGACGCCTTCTCCACGGATGAACTATCCATCGGGACATTGTTCCAACACGTTGACCGAATTGCCCAGGAAGAATTGAGCGCCGCCTATTTGGAAGTGGACATTCTGATGACCGCGCCGCGTTTGTTAAAGAGTGCCGAGCAGCTTGGCTTTGCACCCATCGCCTACTTGCCGGCCTTTTTCAATCAAGGCGGGCTGTGCACGGATGTCGTGAAGCTGGTCAAATTGAACATGATGTATGACACGGAATATACGGCCCTGACGGACACCGCCGCGGCCATCGTGGGCACCATCGATCAGAATTTTGAGTACTACAAAACGGGGCGGGCGGTGGTGAATCTGTTGCGGGCCTTGCCGGTTTTTGCGGGGCTGGGCGATGGTGAACTGCGCAAGATCGCCCGGCTGTTCAGTCAAAAACTCTATCGTCCCGGCGAACCGGTCTTTCAGAAAGGCGACGCGGGCGAACAGGCCTACATCGTCATGCGTGGGCAGGTGAATATTTATCTGGACGACCCCACGGACCCGGTGGCCACGACGCAAAGCGGCCAGATTTTAGGTGAACTGGCGTTTTTGGACAACGCGCCCCGCTCGGCCACCGCCGTCGCCAGTCAGGCCAGCATCCTCCTGGTCGCGCACCGCGCGGCGTTCAACGACCTGGCGCAGAAGGAACCGCACCTCGGTCTGGCAGTCATGCGGAACATGGCCATGGACCTGTCCCATAAACTCCGCCGGGCCTCGGTTGCGCGCGCAGCCCGATAACCGTTCTCGTGCCCGCTTGAACTACCAATTGATCGGAACGGTCAGTTTCTTTCCGAAGCGATTGCTGTAATGAAGTTGTTTCCTCGCGGCGCCGTATTCGTGGACCAGCTTGGTCAGCTTGACGTCATAACAGCAATACTCGGCGATCTCCAGCAGCTTGCCTTCGCGATACCAGCGGATGGCCTGCATCCCCTCGGCCGTTTTCTCCACGCCGAACGTGGCGGTGGCGATGGCATCCAGCGAGAGCCGGTGTTGCAGGGTCTTTTGCAACTCCACCAGCATGTCGAGCGTCGGAAGCTGGCGCAAATCGAAGGCCGTGTAACCATGCAGCACTTCGTAATCGAACCTCAGGTTGTTGAAGCCGACCACGAGATCCGCGCGTTGCAAATCTGCGATGAGTTCATTGATCTGCCGTTCGCCGTAGATTCTGTAATCGCCGCGGGCCGTGCTGTAGGTCACGCCGATGCTCATGCCCATTTTGCTGATCTGGTTCCAGCCGCCCACTTCATCGGCGGACTTCTGCGTTTCCAGATCGAAATAAACTATGTTCTTCATCGGCTTGTTCGGCGCGACATCTTAAGCATAACGCCAACCGTCAGGAAACGGAAAATCGGTTCTCAGTGATGGTGGTGATGTCGGAAGAGGCGTCCGCGGTTCTGGAACAGATACCAGACGATGAAAATGTTCAGCGCCAGAATGATAAACACCGGCCAGGAGAATTCCCTCACCAAATCGTGCACTTCGATCGGGATGAAAAAGGCCGATTCGCCGATGGCCAGCCAGCCGGCCCAGGGCACCCGAAACATGAGTCCAACAGCTTCCACCAACGAGAACAGGCTGTAAAACAACGTGCCCGCCGCCACCCACACAACTTTCGCCTCGGTGAGCAGTCCGACCTGGACCGCCAGTTGCGCCCAGAACTTTCTCTCCGGATTCAATTTCAAGTGGCGCAGCAAACCCTGATATTCAGCCGGCAGGTCGTTGTCCGAAAGTGTATAGGCTACGAGGGCCAGGATGGCGAAGAGCGCAAATTTAAGAAGCTTGATCGCAATGATGACATAAAGCGTCGGCGCCCGTTTCTTGACGAAGTCCGTGTCGCTGGTTGGCTGGTCGGACATTTAACGAATCTTCTCCAGCAGCAGCGGCAACAAATCCTCAATCTTCACACGCGTTTGCTGCATTGTGTCGCGGTCGCGAAGTGTCACCGTGTCCTTCAACTCCGGACCTTTTTCGCCGAGCGTGTCAAAATCAATTGTGATGCCGAACGGCGTGCCCGCCTCGTCCTGGCGGCGATACCGTCGGCCAATCGCCCCGGCTTCATCGTAAAACACCGTCATGTGCGGACGAAGCAACTCCCGGACTTCCTGCGCTTTTCTTACCAGGTCAGGCTTATTTTTCAGCAACGGGAAGACCGCGACTTTGGTTGGGGCGATGCGCGGGTGAAACTTCATCACGACCCGCGACTCCAGTTTGCCTTTTTCATCCGGCGCCTGGTCTTCGCAGTAGGCGCTGCAGATGAGAGCGAGAATGAGACGGTCCACACCGGCGCTCGGCTCGATGACGTGTGGGATGTACTGGCCTTTGGCGAGGTCGTCAGCGTCTTCCTTGGCGTCCTTCTCGATTTGTTCCGCGGTCTCCTCCGGTCTCGCAGTCTTGGTCAGATATTTTTTCCGGTTTTCATAATACCGCTGCCAAAGCTCCTTTTTCTTGGCGTCGTCAAGTTTGCCCCACGCGGCGCGGAGTTCGTCATCGAACACGCCCATGGGTTTGCCGGAGAACCGTTCGTGCTGGCTCAGATCAAAATCGCTGCGCGCGGCGATGCCTTCGAGTTCCTCGCCCATCAACTCACCTTTCTCGTCGCGCTTGCTGAATGGGAACTTGAACAGGATGTCCACCGTGGCGCGGGCGTAATGCGCCAGCTCCTCCGGCTTCTGCCAATACTCGACGAGCGTGGTGCGCGGCAGTCCGATGCCTTCGTAAAACTGGATGCGTTGCTCAACCCAATACTTGTGCCACGCTTCCCAACCCCAGTTGGGTTGAGGTTGGAGCGACGCTTCACTTCCTGCGGTAGCAGCGGACGTGAGTCCGCTCTGACTTTCTGTCGTGGAAGAATGAGCGGACTCACGTCCGCTGCTACAAAGTTCAGATGCGCTTGCCACGTTTCCGCAAATCGCTGCCACCACCTCGTCCGGCCTGATGAAGAACTCCAGCTCCATCTGCTCGAACTCGCGGGAGCGGAAGGTGTAATTGCGCGGCGTGACTTCGTTGCGAAAGGCCTTGCCGATTTGCGCGATGCCGAACGGGACTTTTTGCCGCGACGTTTCGAGCACGTTCTTGAACTGCGCGAAGATGGCTTGTGCAGTTTCCGGGCGGAGATAAGCAATGTTTTCGTCCAATTCAACTGGGCCGTAGTGAGTCTTGAACATCAAGTTGAATGGCCGTGCTTCGCTTAACTCCGCTCCACTTTCAGGATGGAAATCCAGTGAATCCGAAACTGTTGTCGTGGTTTCACCTTTCAGTTCTAGATTCGTCCATTCACCAGTCGCCGAATCAATCGAACCTTGCGCATAGAACTCCCGCGCTTTTTTTCGAGCACTTTCAGGATTCTCTCCCTTGCGCAAAAGGAGTGCGAAATTCTTTTCCGGTTTCCATCCAGATGATTTGGATTCAGCGCCAGTCCAGCGGTAAACTACCCCCGATTGAGGCTCGACTTGATCTGCGCGAACTCGCTTCTTCGTCAAAGGACATTCGCGCATCAGGTCTGCAAACGTATCCACATGCCCGCTCGCCTTCCAGATCTGTGGATGCATGATGATCGTCGCCTCCAGCCCCACAACGTCGTCACGCTGGCGGGTCATGGAGTTCCACCAGAGTTCCTTGACGTTGCGCTTGAGCTCCGCGCCGAGCGGGCCGTAATCCCAAAAACCGTTGATGCCGCCGTAAATCTCCGACGATTGGAAAATGAATCCACGCCGCTTGCACAGCGACACGATTTTTTCCATCAACGGATTTTCTTTTGGCTCGGCCATAAGGCGGAGCAGTGTTGGTGAAGGTTTTGTCGCTGTCAAGGCACGGAGCTTGGTTGGGTCTGACCTGAAGTGGCGGCAACGAATCTTGACGGAGCGCGGCTGTGTCGTCCTCGACCAGCCGCAGCACGCCGAAATGCTGGAGGCACAAGGTCTATACCAGCGGCCACACGTTCCGAAACTGCTGCGGCTGGTCTTCGACACAGCCGCGCTCCGGACAGTTTCAAGATCCGCCTGATCACGAAGCGCAGACCTCGCTATCGTTTCAACCGCGGATTCGTCGTCCGATCAGGATTGCATTCACGGACGATCTGTTCCTTCATTCTCCCGTGCAGACGATAAATGCGAATCCCGAAATGATCGGGCAAACCATCGACGCGCCGGAGTGGTTCAAGCGCGCCGTTGCCACGCCGCGCGAAGATCGCGTCGTGGAGGTGGAAGGCTGTCCTATTCATTATCTCCGCTGGGGCGACACCGCCAAGCCGGGTTTGCTGTTGGCGCACGGCAGCGGCGCGCACGCGCACTGGTGGGATTTCATCGCGCCCTATTTCACCGACCACAACTGCGTCGCGGCGATCGATCTGAGCGGCATGGGCGACAGTGGCCATCGCAAGAGTTATTCCTCCGAAGTGTTCGCCAAGGAACTCATCAGTGTCTGCGCGGATGCGGGTTTCAAAAAGGACACCGTCATCATTGGTCACAGCTTCGGCGGATTTGTGACGTTGAAGACCGGGCTGATTTATGGCGACAAACTCACGGGCGTGGTGCTGGTGGATGCGCCGGTTCGCCCGCCCGATTATGAATGGGAACGCGATCCCAAGTATTCTCCGATCCAACGCAAGAAGCTTTATCCCGATTTTGAAACGGCGCTCGCGCGCTTTCGTCTCGTGCCCGCACAGCCGTGTGAGAACAAATTCATTTTGGATTACATTGCCCGACATTCATTGGTCAATGTGGACGGCGGCTGGAGTTGGAAGTTCGACGACCAGCTTTTCAACGGATTCAAAATTGGCAACATGTCGGAAGACCTTTCCAATCTGGCGTGCCGCGTCGGTGTGATTTACGGCGAGAACAGCCAGTTATTCTCTCAGGAAATCGTCGATTACATGTTCAAGGTGCTCGACAGCAGCGTGCCGTTCGTCTCGATTCCAGAAGCGCAGCATCATCTGTTGCTCGATCAACCGCTGGCGTTTGTTTCCGCGATCAGGACACTCTTGGCCGAGTGGCGCCATTCCAAACCGCAACGCGGCGGGCGCCGACCTTAATCCGCCTCACACTCGCTCAGAAGTTTTTGGTAGGCGGCGCGGGCGTGGTCGTAGGCGGCTTTGGCCTCTTCCTTTTCCGCCGGCTTGATGAATTTCTCTTTTTGTGACCAGCAGCGATCGACGCCTTGCAAACACCAATCCGCGCTGCGCTTCGACGCGCGAATCGGTTTGCCATCGACGAGCACAAAGATCGGATTCGTGTGCGACGAGGGCAGGATGCGCATCGCCACCCAACTGCTGCGATCAATCTTCACGTCGAAACTCACGTCCTGCAACTTGCCGTCGGCCACGATATTTTTCTTTCCGACCGGATAGCCGTTGACGATGACTTCCACGGGCACTTCGCGCGTGTCGTCGATGCGAGCGCGTTCTATGTCCCAATACGGCTTCGACGCGTAATTGAGTCTCTGCAAGGTCGGATTCGGCTGTTCATTTAATCGCGCGGCGACTCTGGCGGTGACTTTGACCGTGGTAGGCTGCGATAATTTCAATTCGCTCCCCTTCTCGCCCACGGCCATCTCGTTGACTTTGAATTCCATCAGATGGCTTTTACCGTCGCTGACGTAATTACGGCCCTTGCGAATCTCTTCGCACCATTGGTCGTAATCCAGTTTGCCGTCGAGCTTCACGTAGGAACGTCCGATCCCAACTTTCTCGCCGTAGATGCAGGGGAAATCCGTCTCGCCACTGACGCGGGTGCGATAACCGACGTTCAGCGTGTGATACCACATGTTGAGTTCCCAAACATACGGCGTATCCACCATGGAAAGAAAATCCACCGCCGGAAACAGCTTGCCATCCGGGCCGGGCAGTTCATGCGTCACATCGACGATGTATTCGTTCGCGCCGATGCCGTTGAACGGCGGGATGATGTAGTTCGGCAGCGCGTTAGTTTTCACTTCGAGTCCCCAACCGGAGTGCGCCGGGCCGCAGACCGAGCCTTGTTTCTTCGCCCAACGCAGCGTGTTCAGGCAAAGCGTCGGCCAGTGGTCCTTGGAATCGCCACCGGGATAAATCTCCTCCTTGAGCCGCAGCAAAACGAGATGACCCGAATTGTGCGAGCCGAAGCCGGAGACCTCGATGTCGTAACGCAACAGGTACGGGTATTGGGAAACCTTGTCCAACGCGCCGCAGAAAAATTGTTTTTGATAATCGAAGCACGGTCCCCAGGTCAGGTTCGCGCCCACTTTCAAGTCCTCGCCCATGCAGTGGCGGATCATGTCCGAAGCCAGCACACCCTCTGTCGGCTTGACGTAATGCGCGCAACCGGCGGCGTGAATGTGATGATCGCCCGACCACCAGCCGAATTGCGACGGATCAATCCAGCGTTGGACTTGGAACAGGAGCTGTTTGGTTTGCTTGTCCACTTTGAGATTCTGCGTTTGGGTAATGGATTCCGGCCCTCGCGAGAATTCCACCGTGTATTCGCCATCCGGCAGTTTCAACGTTTCGCCATCGCCGCGATAAACCTGCGGATGAAACGGAAAATCGGGCGCGAGCCGCTTGGCCTGCGACGGATAGACGCGGTGTTGCGTATCGCGAATCACGAACGACGCGGTGGTCGGCTGATTATTCTCGTCGCGCACGCTGAGCGTGATGGTGCGAGCGGGCAGGCAGGTGAACAGTGTGTCGACTTCGTTGCGGTAACCAATGTCCTGCGTGCCCTGGCCGACGTTGAAGGAGAACTTCGCCTCGCGACGACCGGCGTCGCGGCTGGAGAGTTGGATGATGCGGTACTCGAGCGACAGGCCACTGAGAGACTTTCCAAGAGGCTGTTGGTCGTAGGTCTGCAATTCGAGCCAGAGTTGTTTGGCGTCCGTGAGCGGAAGGGCCTCGCCTTTCTTGCGATAGAACTTATCGGAATCATTATTCTTTGGCCCAACCCCTTCCTGCGAATAGACGGAGATGGCATTGGGACTGACCGCTTGAAGCGGCGCCGTGGTGCCGGAGTCGTTGACGACTTTGACAAGGAATTGCCGCCAGCCTTGCTCCACCAGTTCCGGTTTCGCCGGCCCGGCGGCTACCTTCACGCGCATTTCCGGATTGATCGAAACGCCGAACAAACAATGCCGGTCGAGAATCTCCTGCAATTTTTCAACGGCGCGTTTGGTGTCGGTGTCTTTCATCGCCGCCTCGAGGGATTTTTTCTCGTCGGCGCTGAAGGGCGAACCGAGATAGTCCGACGCTTCAATCAACCGGCTGACTTGAGCGGCAAATGGCTGCCATTCCACGTTCTTTTCAATGGGCAAAGTCGCCGCGAACAAGAGTTGCGAAGTGAAAACAAACAACGTGAAGCCGGTCAACGCCGCTCCACAAACAGATTTTTGCCGAACATTCATAATCATTCCTTTCGGGGTTATCAGCAACCAGTGTAACAAAATGCCGTAGGGTGACCAGTGTTTATTTGCAACACAGGAGCGCAGCCGCCCCGGCTGTGGATTCGGCGCGCCCCCGCGCCGAACCCGACGCACACGCGCCACATCATCTCGTTTACACCGCGGCACCAAACGGCCAACGACGAGGGCGTCGTCGGCTGCACCCGAGGGCGGGCGCGCTCCCATTCTTAACTTGCTCGTTACTTGCTCAAGGCCGCCAGATAGCGTTCCGCATCAATGGCAGCGGCGCAACCCAGTCCCGCAGCGGTCACCGCCTGCCGATAGACGTGATCGGAACAATCACCCGCGACGAACACACCTTCGACATTCGTGGCGCTGCCCTGTTTCGGGAGGATGTAACCGTTTTCGTCCATGTCGATGATGCCTTTGAAGAGTTGCGTGTTGGGTACATGACCAATCGCCACAAACACTCCGGCGCAATCAAGCACGGTTTCAACGTTGGTCTTCAGGTTCTTGAGGCGGACGCCGGTGACCTTGTCCTGTTTCACGTCCAACACTTCCGTCACCACCGAGTCCCAGATCGGTTTGACCTTGGGATTGGAGAACGCGCGGTCAGCCATGATTTGCGACGCGCGGAGTTTGTCGCGCCGATGCACCAGATAAACGGCCGACGCGAACCGCGTCAGATAGATCGCTTCTTCGCACGCGGAATCGCCGCCGCCAACGACGACCAGCGGTTGATTGCGGAACATCGGCAACGCGCCGTCGCACGTCGCGCAATAGGTCACGCCCTTGCGCTCCAACAACGATTCGCTTTCAAGGCCGAGATGACGATGGCCGGCGCCGCTGGCGATGATGATCGTCTCGGCTTCCACCGCGTCGCCATCCACCGTCAGCACGAAAGGCCGTTGCGATACATTCACCGCTTCGACCGTGCCGAACTTCACCTTCGCGCCGAACCGCTCCGCCTGTTTCTGCATGCGCACCATGAGTTCGTAACCATCGATGCCCTCCGGAAAGCCGGGATAGTTTTCGACGATGCTGGTCGTTGTCAACAGGCCGCCGGGCATCGTGCCGGTCAAGACGAGCGGGTGGAGGTTGGCGCGCGCGGTGTAAAGCGCGGCGGTGAGGCCGGCACAACCTGTGCCGATGATGACGACTTTTTCCATAAGGACGCGAAAGGTAATTTCAACCCGTGACCTTGGCAAGCGCTGGTTGGAATGGGATGAGTGAAATTTAGTGCGATTCAATGTCGGCGTCACATCTCTTACGGAGCGCGACCGTGTGTGCGAAGCACTAAGCCGCAGCGATGCAGTTGCGAGGCGGCCCGAGCGCGCCTTTTGCCCAAACGGGGCGACGTCAATCAGCCCACGGTTGGCCGCGCCAGCGGACTACCCTGGGAAAACCGTTCCCCGAATTTCATCAACCCTGAAGGGTTGATGATTTTTTGCCGGGTGACCCAGGGTAGCTCTGGTGGCCAGTCCGGCACGGACCTCGCAACCCGGAACTGATGGATGGAAATCTTATTCCTATTTCATCCTTGCGAGAATCCAATCACTAACGTCTTTAGGCATACCCTCCCATGCTGCGGGAGGCGGACAAGTCCCAACAAAAATCTTATCTGATTTGTCAATGACTGCCCAAAGATGATCTCTGACTTGAACTGGGGTGTATTGAGTAAAAACCAAATAGGCAGAACCGCCAAGACGTGCCCAATCGCCGAGTCCTTTGATTCTTTGGATCAAAGGCTCATAGGACTGACCAGGTTTGGTCAAATCGTAGGAAATTATTAGGACCTTTTTCATTTAGTTAGCCTTTGACAATTTATGAATTGTAGCAGCTATCTGACTCACTAACTTGATGCAATCTAGGGCATCCTTTTTACGGATGCTGCTTTCAACCGGTGGATTTTGCGATAAATCGTAATCTCCTTGATGAGCTATGGCGTGGCGACGTTCTGTAAACCGCGTCAGTTCTATTTTCAGATTGTCTTCGTTAATTGAGATACTAACTGCAACCTCGTGGAAGACGTCCGTAAAGCCAGCAATTTGCAAGCAGTCGGTAATATTTTTTACACCCTGAAATGATTTACGTTGAAACTCCTGCCAGAATGCTTTGTCAACTCGAGATAAAAGATCGTCCATGCGTGCGGCTTCAAGAAGATGATCATCTTTTATGAGGCGTTTGATTTCATTTGCAAGAGGTCCCGGCAGTGGTTTTTTCCTATCGACCAAAATCATCCGAATTCTTTCGAGACAACAGGTTCTCACATATGCATCAAGTGCCGATATCGCAAGGACAATTGCGGCCCGATGGGCATCAGCAAGATAAGCTTCAGGTCTGGACTGACTTTTTCCATGAGCGGTTTCGTGAATCTTTAGCAAATTATTTGCGCGACCGATGCAGAGCTTGAAAACGGCGTGAGCGTCCAGCGTTCTTGCTGACGAAATTGCCTGTGGTGGGACTGGCGGAAGTTGAACAGGCTTTGCGGGAGCTCCAATCGCATTCTGAGAAACACCAGTCTGTTTCGTTTCCTTGCTCATGGTTTTGCTTAACTTAATCAAACAATGCTTACAACTTCAAATCCGCATCCGTCACCGCGCCGAGTGAGGCGCTCGTGACGTGGGCGGCGTATTTGGCGAGCACGCCGCGGGTGTAGCGGGGCGCGGGTTTCTTCCACGCTTTCTTGCGCTTCTTCAATTCGACGGATGGGACTTCGAGCGTCAACTCCCGCTCCTCCTCGTCGATCATGATCGAATCGCCGTTCGTCACGAGGGCAATCGCGCCGCGATGCGACTCATGCGGTCGCCGGTTCTGCACGGGCGAGGGCCGCTTCAAAGACACCGAACAGCTTCTCCTTCTGGCTGGCGACCGGTTTCTGAGGATCGAGCTTCTTTTCCAATACAAGTCCCGATCGAGGTTCGGTCAAACGCAATAACCTATCCCCCCCGACCAATTGAATCAGGTCAATCTGGATGTTCTTGCGGTCAACCATAGCCATATTTTTCATGCGACCAGCAGTCGTCCGCGCGGTTGCGGGATTTCTTTTCCGTCATCCTTCGCGGTCTTGATCCAGAATTTGA
>JACQFP010000068.1 GCA_016200005.1 Verrucomicrobiota bacterium
CCGCGCACCGGGATTGAGCGGCGGCATCATCTGGACGAGTACAGCGTGTAACGGGCGGTGCGCAAGGCGGCGGTGCTAGCCCAGCTGGACGGCCGGAAAGTGACGCCGCACACGTTGCGACATTCCTTTGCGACGCATCTGCTGGAGAATGGTTATGACATCCGGACAGTCCAGGATTTACTCGGGCACAAGGACGTGACAACGACGCAAATTTACACGCATGTGATGCAGAAGCCGGGACTGGGCGTGAGGAGTCCGCTGGATCAATAGGGTTGAGGGTTGAGGGGGGAGAAACATTCAACGTTCAACGTGGAACATCGAACTGGAACACCAACCCCTGACGCCTCACAGGAGGGGAACAAGGGAAAGGAGAAAGCAGAGGGCAGAAATTGGAGTAAAGTGGAAGGACCACTGAACATCCAACGTTCAACATTCAGCATCGGCTGTGGAAGGCAATGAGCGGATTTGTTCAGCCAGGGCTATTCCATCGCGGCCAGCACTTCGTCGAGGGACAGCGTGGCGAACGTGGTGGCGTAGTCGGACATGGCGTAGGGGATGATGAGTTGTCGTCCGAACAGAAGACTGCCGCAGGAATAAACGACGTTGGGGACGTAACCTTCGCGCTCGTTTTCGTTGGGCTTGATCAGCGGTTCGCGCAGACGGCCGATGACCTTGGTCGGATCGTCGCGGTCGAGCAGGAACGCGCCGATGCAGTATTTCCGCATCGCGCCGACGCCGTGGCTGAGCACGAGCCAGCCGGCTTCGGTTTCGATGGGCGAACCGCAGTTGCCCATTTGAATGAACTCCCATGGAAAGGTCGGCTTCACGATGAGTTCCGCATTGTGCCAGAAGTGCAGATGGTCGGAGAACATCACGAAAATGTTTTCATAATCCTGACGGCCGAGCATCGCGTAGCGGCCGTTGATCTTTCGCGGGAAGAGCGCCATGCCTTTGTTTTGTATCGCCGGGCCGTTCAAGGTGATGAATCTGAAATACAGGAAGTCGGGCGTCTCGATGAATTGCGGGAGGATCAGCTTGCCGTCGTAGGCGGTGTAGGTCGCGTAATAGGTCTGCGTACCGTCGTCATTCCTGAAGAGAACAAAGCGCGCGTCTTCAATGCCGTTGCTTTGGGAAGGCGTGGCCGGGAACAGGATGCGTTCGGACAAGCGCGAGTCAGGGGCGAATTGCACTTCGTAATTCGATTGGGCCAGCGCCAGGACTTTCGACGCGAGCACTTCAGTTTCCTGGTCGCGTTTCCGGAGTTGATCCAGGGCACTCTTGACGTGGGCGGTCAACTCTTCCAACGCAAATGATGCGCCCAACTGTTCGAGCACGTGACGGCTGAAATCGCCTGTCAGACCGAGTTCCTGAAGCTTTCGCTCGAACAGTTTTTTTTCGTACGCAGCGTTGGGCGCATGGTCCGGCTCAAGGCTGTAGCGCGTGGGTGTGTTGATGGTGATGTCGCCCTTCGCGTCGAGGAAACCCGTGCGAAACGTGACCGACGAAATGTGTCCTTCGCCGGTGGCCCGCAGACTCAGAACGAAACGCAGTGAACCCGGCGGCAGGTCTGATTGATCCGGGTGCGGCACCATGGAGGGATTGAACAATGCCGCAGCTTCTCCCGAATACTCATGCGTGAAATGCGCACCCAACAACAGTTCCCGTTCCTCGGAAAGCTTCTGGTCGGTGAGCAAATAGCCGCGCACCTGCTCGAAGCGGCGTTTGAGGAAGGCGCGGATTTTCAGATGACGTTCGCCAAAGTCGGCCAGGACTTGCTCGAGCAAAGTGTGGACTTCGCTTTCCGACAGGGCCATGACCCGCCCGCAGATTTTGATGGCACGCTGCTCGCTCGTGGGGTTGAAGGGCCGGACCAGCACGCGTGCGCGGTCCGGCAGCAGCATGACGTTGGTGCGTTTGACATTGATGGCTTTCATAAAGGATCGAGAGTTACGAAGCGGGCTGGTTGAACGCCGTGACGGCGTTCTGCATGAGTTGCATCTCCGCCAGCGCGAGCAGGAAAGCCAGCGTCGATTCCGCGCCTTGGTTCTGGTTGACGCGATCCACGTGCAACGCATCGCGGCAGCCGCCGGTGCTGGAGGAGTACACTTCCAGCCCGAGATCGTTCCAGCCGAGGAACCAATCGAAGGCGCGGTGGGCCTCCTCGTACCACCACCCTTCCGCCGTAACGCGGTAGGCTTCGAGGCTGGCCGATACCATGGCCTGCGCTTCGATCGGTTGCTGATCGAAGGTCGCGCGGTTGCCGCCCCGCTGATGAAATCCATTGCTGCCGATGGGGCGGAAGTCGCCGCTCTCCGCCGTTTGCGCTTCCGCCAGCCAGCGGAGAGTCTGGAGTCCGCGCTCGAGGACCGGCTTTTGCCCCGTCGCATTTCCGGTCAGGATCAAGGCGTGGGCGAGCTTCGCGTTGTCGTAGGAGAGCACGTCCTCGAACCACGGCCAGTCCGGCTGCGTGGTCCGGTCGAAGAGTTCCATGAGCCGGGTGGTCAGCAGGTCACGGATTTGGCTGGCGAACCGATCGCCGCTCAGACGCTGCAAATATTCATGAATGCCGAGGAGGATGAACGCCCACGCGCGAGGTGAACTGAACTCGGTCACCGCCGGCAGCGCTTGCGCGAAGAGTTGTCCAGCCATGACCTGGAAACTGCGGTAGGGCGAACGCCCCACCCCCAGACCCAGCGCCCAAAGCGCCCGCGCATGGGAATCTTCCGAACCCTGCTCATCAAGCCAGCGCCGGTCGAAGCTCAGGTGGTTGTGGAACCGCTTTGTTTTGGGGTCGAACGCGTGATGCAGAAACGCGGCATAAGTCGTGGCCAATGTCCGCACGCTTTCCGGCTCTTCTTCCATCTCATCCAGCAGCACGGCCAGAATGAACGCGCGCGCGTTGTCGTCCGTGCAGTAGCCTTCGGAAAAATTCGGCACCGTGAATATGGCGTGCTGAAAGAGACCGGTCGAATCGGTCATCCGTGAAAGATGATCCAGCTTCAATTCCGGCAACTCGCGGGGTTGCTGGTCGAGCGTTTTGGTGGCGAACGATTTTCGCGACAGCACCGCGCGTTCGAGGCGCGCCTGTTCGAACGAGCGCATGTAAAGCCGCGCCACGTTGCTCCAGATCATTTCGCGACCCAGTTTGTAAGCGTTCTTGCGGGTGGTCGTGCGGCGTGTTTCATCACGCAGCAAACCGATCACCTCGCGGGCAATGGCCTGAGCGTCGCCGAACGGCACCAACACACCGCGGTCTTCCGCGAGCAATTCGGCCGCGTGCCAGTACGGAGTCGAGATGACGGCCTTGCCAGCGCCGAACGTGTAGGCGAGTGTGCCCGATGTAATCTGCGCTTCGTTGAGATAAGGTGTGATGTAAATGTCCGCTGCGCCGATGAACTCCTTCAGTTCCTCGAGTTCCACGAAGCGGTTGTAAAAGATGACGTTCTTCTGGACTTTGTTTTTCTTGGCGAGGCGCTCGAGGCCGAGACGGTAGGCTTCGCCCTGCTCGCGCAACTCGTTCGGGTGCGTGGCACCGAGGACGATGTAAACCACGTCGGGAAACTCCGCGAGAATCTGCGGCAGCGCGTTGAGGACATGCTCGATCCCCTTGTTCGGGGAAAGCAGGCCGAACGTGAGCAACACCACGCGCCCTTCCACACCAAACTGGTCCTTGTAATAACTCGGATCAACGAAAGGCAGATCGGGAATGCCATGCGGGATGAGATCAATCTTGGCAGGCGGCGTCTGATAAACCTCTTGCAACATCTGTCGTCCGCGCTCAGCCATCACGGCCAGGCGGCTGGAGCGCGCGATCAATTCCTGCATGACGCGCCGCTGGTCGGCGTTCGGCTCGCGCAGGAGGGTGTGAAGCGTGGTAACAATGGGCATCCGCAATTCACGAAGCAGCGCGAGCAAGTGACTGCCGGCCGGCCCGCCGAATATCCCGAATTCGTGCTGCACGCAGACGATGTCCACGTTGCTGATGTTCAGAAAATCCGCCGCGCGCTGATACGAAACCAAATCCTGCTCCTCGATCTCGAAGCGGACCACGTCCGGGTATTCATAGCCGCCCTCGATGTCATTCACCGGCACCGCGAAGCACTGGCTTTGCGGGTGCTCGGCCGCCACCGCCGACAGCAAGTCGGACGTAAACGTGGCAATGCCGCATTTGCGCGGCAAGTAGTCGCCGAGAAATGCGATTTTTCGAATTTCCGATGCCGTTTCCACCGTTGCCATGATTTGCAGTTCCTTGCCCCGTGGAGTAGCAGTGCGTTTAGCCTCCGGCGTGCGTGCGCCGTTTACTCCACGGGGCGCGTCGGCCTGCCCGCCGGAAAAGTAGAAATCTGAAATTGGGAAAGTTGAAATTCGGATTTCAGCTTTCTGCTTTCACTATTTCAGCTTTTCCCAAGACTGGCCCGGAACGAAACTAACCTTGTCCCAAAATAATTGTCTCGCGAAATTTTTAAAGCGAGTGACGCCAACTAAACCACACTTGAGGTGAGGATCAGTTTTTCGCCTCTTTCCAAACGCTTGCCTCCGCGCTTCAAAAGGGCGACGCGGATGGCGCTGAACATTTCTCCATCGGTCAGGATGCGATGCGCCATCACAACATAAGTTCGTTCGTGGACTTCATCGATGACGATATTTTCGATACTGGGTGATTTCATGCTATTTAACCTTTCGTTTTCGAGTTTGTAGGCATCCCACCCGGGCGCTTCGACGAAACGAAGAGGCCGGGATGGCGTGCGCGTTGATCCATTGATTCTTAAGAAAACCTCCGTTGCCGATCCAGGCTGGCAGCTTAGTGACGGTTTCCGATCTCGACGGAGTATCGTTGATGTCAACGGAAGTAGCCAGCGAAACTTATACCTGGCAGGAAGCCGGGTATCGCGGAAGTGTTTTTTGCTCCCGATCCCTGGGCATTGTCGCCGCAACCCAGCGGGTATTGGTGGTGGCGCTGCCGCACCGTTCCGTCAATCGTTATGATTGCACGCCTCCGCAATGGGAGCGGTGATTAACGGGTTGAACATTTTTTGCTGCACTCGGATCGAGACTTCTGATACAGTCACCGCCATGAATAACACTCTGCAAAAGAGCCGCGGCCCGCGACCGCCATTTGAAAGCGGTCAAATCTGGGAACTGGCGGATTCAAGTCTTCAGATTGGCCTGGTGGGCAAGACGCTGGTGCATTACAAACATTACAAGGGCAAGACCAAACGGGCGCCCATTTCGCTGGCGGGCATCAAGGTGTTGGAGAAATATCTGAAAGCAAACAAGGCGGTCCTGGTTCAGGAATAGCCGCTGAGCATTGCTTCAGGCGGATCGTTTAATTGTTCACCTGAACGAATTGAGTCTTCGACCAGGCGACAACCTTTTCCACCATCACCGAAGTAAATTCGCCGCTGAAAACATGGCCTGAACCTTCGATCTCGGCGAATTGTTTTGGCTCGTTGGCCCTGGCGAAAATGTCGCGTGAATCCTGGATGGGAATGACATCGTCGGCGGTCCCGTGCACCAACAACCAAGGCACATGAATTTGCGGCGCGCGATCCACCACCGTGTTGAGGGTCGTCAGGTCGTCCATGTAAGCTTTGGAAAGGGGACAGCTTGCGTCATCCCACATGCAACCCTGGCCCGGTTTGACCGTGCCAAATTCACGCTGCGCAAAAGCCTTCGTGTGAACCATGCCCGCCAACGAAATCAGAAGTTTGATGCGCGTGTCCCGGCTGGCGCGCAACACCCCCACCGCCCCGCCCATGCTATGCCCGGCGTAACCTACGGTGCGACCCTTCAACGCATCCAACACGGCGACCAAATCCTCGACTTCCTTGGTAACGGTGGAGTCAACAAACCGGCCGCCCGAAGCCCCGTTGCCGGAAAAGGAAAAACGCAGCGCCGAAATGCCGGCGCCTGCCAACCCTTCCGCCAACGCCACGAGGAAGGGACGGTCCTTGTTACCGGTGACGCCGTGACCAAGGACGACGAGGCTTTGGGAATTGCTTCTGCCGGCGTGAAAAGTGTAGTCGAGCCGTTCGCCCTGCGCATTTTTGATTTCGCCAAACATAGCGGTTGCTCTCTTGTAGCGGCGAGACGGGGGGCGAACAACCTTAAACTGTCGCCACCCAAACCCGACCGATGAGATTGCGTCCGTGGTGGGGAGCCAAGAAGCTGGGTTTTCGGTTCAGGCATCCAGACTTTTCCGCACGGCCTGCAGCAGGCGATTCGGTTGGTAGGGCTTCTGCAAGAAGTTCGTGCCTTCCTTCAACACAAAAGCGGTGTCTTCAACTTTCACGCTGTAGCCGCTGGTGTAAAGCACGCGCAAGTTCGGTTTTTGCGCCGTCAGTTCTTTGGCCAGGACGGGTCCATTCAATCCCTCGGGCATGACGATGTCCGTCAGCAACAAATCAATCTGCGCCTGATGTTCGGCCCACAGCGCCAGGGCCGCCACGCCGGAGGCGGCTTCCAGGACCTGGTAACCGTTTCTTTTCAGGATGCCGGCGACGAGATTGCGCACGGTCGTTTCGTCCTCCACCAGCAGGATGGTTTCGGTGCCGCCGCGCGGTTTCGGTGAGACCGCCACTGGCTCCGTGTCGGCGTCCTGTTCCGCGGCGCACGGCAGGTACACTTTGAAGCTGGTGCCCTGGCCCACCTGGCTGGCCACTTCCACCCAACCCTGGTGTTGCCGGACAATGCCATACACGGTCGCCAATCCCAGGCCGGTGCCTTGGCCGACACCTTTGGTGGTGAAGAATGGTTCAAAGATATGCGCCAGAATTTCCGGGGTCATGCCGCAGCCGGTGTCGCGGACACTCAGGCAGACAAATTCGCCCGGACGCGATTCGGAATGATCGAGCAGGTTCACCGCGTCGATCCGTGCGGAGGCCGTGCGGATGATCAACCGGCCGCCGTTGGGCATGGCGTCGCGGGCGTTGATGGCGAGGTTGAGAATCACTTGTTCGATCATGCCCGCATCGGCCAGCACCCGGGGCAGTCGCGGTGCCTGGTGAAACTGCAAATCCACATCCTCGCCAATGATCCGGCGGAGCATCTTACCCATGCCCTCGATGACCTCATTGAGGTTCAGCGCCTTTGGCTGGATGACCTGTTTGCGGCTGAAAGTCAGCAGTTGACGGGTCAGGCCGGCGGCCCGTTCCGCCGCCGCCGCCACTTCGTGCAGTTTTTCCTTCATGCCATCGGCCAGGTTGGGTTCCGCCGACAGCAATTCGGTGTAACCTTCGATGATGGTCAGGAGGTTGTTGAAATCGTGCGCCACTCCGCCCGCCAACTGGCCGACCGCTTCCATTTTTTGCGACTGGCGCAATTGTTCCTCGAGTTGTTTCCGTTCAATGAACTGACCGATCTGGCTCCCCAGAATATTAAACATCTGCAGCAAGCCCTCGTCGGCTTGCTGAATGGTATCAGAGAAGAACTCCAGGACGCCCAACATTTTGTCCCCCACGCGAACCGGAAAGCCCAGGGCGCCGCGCAACCCCGCGCGCTTGACGGCCGGCGCGCGCAGGAAGTTTGGTTCCTGGGTTGCGTCGGGAATCCAGGTCGGCTGGCCGCTGGCCCAGACCCGGCCCGGCAGGCCCACGCCGATCCGGAAAGTCATTTTGCGGCTCGCTTCCTTTAATTCCAGGAATTCGGTGCTCGGCAGGTGCCAAAGTTCGGCGCAACGCAAGACATGGTTGGCTTGGTCGATCAGCCACAGTCCACCGACCTGCCATCTCAGGTTCCGACAGATCACCTTGATGATGCGTACGGTGGCTTCCCCGAGCGCCGTTGATTCCGACAATTCCCGCGTCACCGCATGAATGACCATCTGCCGTTGTTCAGTACGCTTACGCTCCGTGATGTCGCGGGCGATGCCCAGGACGGCGACCGGCTCGCCCTGCTGGCAGATCAAGGTGCTGACCACCTCCAACGGAACACGACTGCCATTTCGGGCGGTGATGTCCAGTTCGTAGGTTGTGGCCATGCCAGAGTCGAGTTTGCGAGCAAAGCTGCCGCGGGCTTGTTCCACGTACTCCGGAGCCACCAGGTCGGTGATGTTTCGACCCAGGATCTCCTCAGCCCGATAGCCGGTGGCATTTTGCGCGGCCTTGTTGAAGGAAGTGAAATTGCCGGTCAAATCATGGGTATAGGCCAGGTCGTGGGCGTGGTCGAACAGGCTGCGGTAACGTTCCTCGCTTTCGCGGAGCGATTCCTCGACCCGCTTGCGCTCGATGGCGTAATGGATGGCGCGTTTGAGCATGAAGCTGTTGATCTGTCCCTTCACCAGGTAATCCTGTGCCCCGGCGGCCACGGCCTCCAAGGCCATCCGCTCGTCGCTCAAGCCGGTGAACACGATGATCGGGATTTTGGGAGCTTGGGCCATGACGCTGCTAAACGTCGCCAATCCCTGACTGTCGGGCAGCCCCAGATCCAGCAGCAGGATGTCAAATGTTTCGCGCTCCAGAGAACGCAACACCTCGTCCACGCGCCCGGCGCAGCTCATCTCAAACGCGGCCACGGGTGGCTCATTCAACATCTCATGGAAGAGCCGGGCGTCTCCCGGGTTGTCTTCCACCAGTTTGATTTTGATCGGACTCGCAAGCACGATGTTACGCCTGTGGCAGCTTTACGATGCCAAACCAGAAGTCCTCAATCGACTGCACGATCTTGATAAACTGGTCAAGCCGGAGGGGTTTGGTGATGTAGCAGTTGGCATGAAGATTATAGGCCTTGACGATGTCCTCCTCGGCTTCCGAATTCGTCAAAATGACGACCGGGATGCGCTTCAAGTCCGGATCGCGTTTGATCTCTTCCAACACTTCGCGCCCGCTTTTGCGCGGCAGATTGAGATCCAGGATGATGACGTTCGGGCGCGGCACACTGACGTAATCGCCGACGCGACGCAGGAACGCTATCGCCTTCGCGCCGTCGTCCACAACGTGTAGCTTATTCAGCACTTTGCACTCTCGTAGGGACTCGCGCGTCAGGCGCACGTCGCCGGGATTGTCTTCCACGAGCAATATTTGCACCAGTTGACCGACTGCTTCGTCTTGCATGACTTTGATTCAATTGGCTTTCTGTTTGGGGATAGTGAAGTAAAAGATTGAGCCTTTGCCAAGCTCGGATTCGACCCAGATCCTCCCGCCGTGGCGCTCCACGATACGTTGGCAGATCGCCAGGCCGATGCCCGTGCCCGGGTATTCCGCTTTGGAGTGCAGCCGTTGAAAGATGATGAAGATGCGCTTGAAGTATTCCGGCGCCATGCCGATGCCGTCATCATGCACCGAAAAAACCCACTCCGCCGCGCTCTCCACGGCACGCACATGGACATGGGGCCGCCCGGCGCCATGGAATTTAATGGCGTTGCTGATGAGATTTTGAAGCAGTTGACCCAGTTGCGTCGCGTCGGCCATGACGGTCGGCAGTTCCCCGTTTGTCACGACCGCACCGGCGGTTTCAATGGCGGGGCTCAGATTCACGCGCACCGTGCCCAGCACCTCGTGGACATCCACCGGTGAGAGCGGCTTGCCCCGCGTGCCGACGCGCGATAATTCCAGCAGGTCGCTGATGAGCCGCTGCATCCGCGTGGCGCCGTCCACTGCGTAGGCGATGAACTCGCGCGCGTCGTCGTCAAGCTGATCGTGATAGCGTTGTTCGAGCAGTTGGGTGTAGCTGGAGACCATGCGTAGCGGCTCCTGTAAATCATGCGACGCCACGTAGGCAAACTGCTCCAGTTCCTGGTTGGCCAGTTCGAGTTGCGCGGTGCGTTTGCGGACCCGCTGCTCGAGTTCAACGTTCATCGCGCGCACGCGCTCTTCTTTTTCTCGCAACGCATTGTTTTGCTCGTGAATCTGGTCGAGCATCTGATTGAAGGCATCGGTCAGCAGGCCCAACTCATCTTGCCCCAACTTTTTGGCCCGGACAGAGTAATCCCGGCGGTCGGAAATGGCTTTGGCAGTCCCGGCCAGCGCCAGGATGGGCTGCGAAATCTGTTGCTGCAGTACGTTGGACAGGGTGTAGGCCGCCAGGAAAGAAACCACGATCACCAAAATGGCGATGCCACCGTAGAGTCGGAATCGCTCATACATGACCTCCAGGTCGGACTTGAGATAAAGCGTGCCCAGGCGTTGGTTGTCCCGGTGCGCGACCGGCTGAAATCCAACCAGGTACGAATGCTCGAAACGGTAACCATCCTTTCCCGGCGTCGCCGGGAAGTCCCCGGCGGCGAGGTTTGCCGGATATTTCGAGAATAGTTTGCCATCCTTGTCGTAGAGGCTCGCGGCGACGACATGCCGCTCGGCTCTGAGCGCGGCCAAGGTTTCGTTGGCGTCCCCCGGGTTGTCAAAGGCCAGCGCGGCGGCGCTGTTGGCGGCGATGACTTGCCCAATAGTGGCGAGTTGCCGCAGAGTCGTTTGCCGAAACGTCAGGAACTCGGCGGCAATGAAGGCCGCGCAAGTCAGCGCCACCACCACCCCGCTGGTCAGCAACAGAATTGCCATCAGCTTCCGCTTGATCGGTGTGTTGCGAAGCGACATCGGCTAAACTTTTCCGGCGGTGATGATCTCCGCCGGGCCCAGCAGGTGGGAACTAATCATCAGATCGGAAGCTTTGGCGGACTCCCCATTGATATTGAGACGGGTTTTTCCTTTGCGAGTGGCAAACTGGATCGGCCGGCCGCTCCGGGCAAAGTCATCGGCGTCCTCCATCGTGAGAATGTTCCGGTCTTGCAAGCCGGCGAAAGTCTTCACCCAGCGCTTTGCCGCAGATCGACGGAGGCACACGCCATGACAGGTCTGGAACTCCGGCACCCGGCGATAGCGTTGCGCCACCCCTGGCCGGTTTCTTCCTCTCTCACTGCGGACGACGTCGTCCAATCGACGGTCGCAGCGCATTTCAAACGCGGGGACTGGCGGCTCTTGCAACATCTGCTGGATGAGCCGGGCGTCGCCAGGGTTGTCTTCGACCCGTTTGATCATGATCGGACTCGCAGGCACAAATTTACTTCGGTGGCAGCTTTACGATCTCGAACCAGAAGTCCTCAATCGCCCGAACAATCTTGATGAAGTGCTCAAACGCGAGAGGTTTGCTGATGTAACAGTTGGCGTGAAGATTGTATGCTTGGACGATGTCCTGCTCCGCTTCCGAACTCGTCAGAATGACGACCGGGATGCGTTTCAGGTCGGGGTCGGCCTTGATGTCTTCCAACACTTCGCGCCCGTCTTTTCGCGGCAGATTGAGGTCAAGGATAATGACGTTGGGGCGCGGCACCTGGGCGTATTCGCCGGCGCGCCGCAGGAACGCCATCGCTTTCACCCCGTCGTCCACGACGTGCAGCTTGTTGCCCACCCTGCATTCGCGGAAGGACTCGCGCGTGAGGCGCACGTCACCGGGATTGTCTTCCACGAGCAAAATTTGCACCAGTTCACTGACGGGTTCTTCTTTCATGACGCTTGTTTGGCTTTTTGTTTGGGAATCGTGAAGTAAAATACGGAGCCTTTGCCCAGTTCGGATTCGACCCAGATTCTCCCGCCGTGACGTTCGACAATGCGCTTGCAGATGGCCAGGCCGACGCCAGTGCCTGGATATTCCGCCTGGCTGTGCAGCCGTTGAAAGATCAGGAAGATGCGATCGAAGTACTCCGCCGCAATGCCGATGCCGTTGTCACGGACCGAGAAGATCCATTCGTCCAGCCGCTCTACTGCAGCCACATGAACGTGTGGCGGTTCTTTGCCGCGGAACTTGATGGCGTTGCTGATGAGATTCTGCACGAGCCGGATCAATTGGGGCGCGTCCGCCAGGATCGTGGGCAGTGGTTCGTTCGTGACCAGCCCTTGGCATTGTTTAATGGCGCTCTGGAGAGTGACACGCACTTGACCCAGAACTCCGTTGACATCAACCGACTCAAAGGACTGGCCGCGCGTGCCCATGCGGGAATACTCAAGCAGATCGTTAATAAGTTGCTGCATCCGGGTGGCCCCCTCGACGGCGTAGCGGATGAAATCACGCGCGTCGTCGTCAAGCTTGTCGTTGTAGCGCTGGGCCAGCATTTGCGTGTAGCTGGAGACCATTCGAAGCGGCTCCTGTAAATCGTGCGAAGCCACGTAGGCAAACCGTTCCAGCTCCTCGTTGCTGCGGCGCAATTCCGTCAACGCGGTTTGCAGGTTCTTCTCATTCTGGCGTCTTTCAGTGATGTCGCGAATGGCGCTGGAAACCAGCGTGCCCTCCTCCGTTTCCAAAGGGCTGAGGCTGACTTCCACTGGAAATTCAGTGTTGTCCTTGCGCAGGCCGTAGAGATTCAAACCCGCTCCCATGGGGCGCACCGTCGGAGCGTCGAAAAAGCGCATACGATGTCCGGCGTGATTTCCCCGAAAGCGCGGAGGCACGAGGAGTTCAATCTCTTTCCCCAAGAGTTCTTCACGCGAGTAGGCAAACAGCCTTTCGGCTTGAGAATTCATAAGTTCAATGAGGCCATGGCGATTGATAATCACGATCGCGTCCGGCGCCGATTCCAGAAACCGGCGGAATCTTTCCTCAGCCTTCTGGCGCACGATGATTTCTTTTTCCAAGGCTGCGTTGACCTTTCTCAAATCGTTCCGGCTGGGCAAGGCGAGCGCGGTTGGCATCAACTTTGCGAGAAGGATCGCCGTGAACACGGACACCAACGCTGTCACGGCTTTTATAACTCCGGAAAGCCAGTAGGCAGGGTGCCACACCGACCAGATTTCCATCAGGTGCGTGGTGCCGCAAGCTAGAATAAAAATAGCGAAAAAGACCAATATCCAGTTAAATGCAAAGTCTCTGCGTTTGCGAACGTAGTAAAGCAGCGTGAGTGGAATCGAATAATACGCCAGCGTTATGAGTGCATCGGAAATAACATGCAGCCAGATGAGGCCGGGCTCCCAAAGATAACAATGGCCGTGAGGCATGAAGCCTTCGCCCGACAGGAGTTGTTTGATGAATTCCATACGCTTTAATGACCGGACCAGCCCCGACCGCGGAATTCTGGCTCGCCGTCGCCTGAGTCGTGGTCGAGGCAGACCCGGTCCCTTCCGATGATGTTAATCGCGCGGCTCCAACGTTTACATCTGACCGCGTTGCCGCATCGCGGATGACTTCGCCGAAATATCGGCCAGCTTGAGCGAGCCGCCCGTCGGTCTTGGCGTTGCATTCTTGACTCAACCTTCTGGGGAACGCCAACCATCTCAATGGACCACCGACGATGGCGATTCGATCCGGGAGGCTTACGGCTAACCCAAAGCCGCCATGAAGACAAGGAAAAATTCCCGTACGGATCACAAGGGACCAACGTCTAGCGTGGGCCAACGGAGGTCCACGGCGACTTCGCGCACCAGCAATCCATCGCCTTTGCACATTCCGGTTCGAGATGGTCGTGCCCTTCGCAACTCAACGCCAAGGCCTGTTTCCGGCCCAACCGAACACTGCCTGCGAAGGGTTTCCTCCGAGCGTTGAGAATGGCAACAGTTCTGCTAATCGCCATTATTATATGAAACATTCTCGCCAACCGGTGCATTCGTCGGCGGGCAGCGTGCTCTTGACCACATTATGTGTGGTCACGATCATCGGCGTCACGTTGGCGTCCTACCTCACGCTCATTAATCATCAGAATTACAATTCGTGCCGTTCGCAGGCTTGGAATCAAGCCATGCCCGTGCTCGAAGCCGGGATTGAAGAAGCGTTGACCCACTTGAATGCTCATGGCCAGACCAACCTGCTTTGTGATGGTTGGGAGTATCATGACGGGAGCTACAGCATGATTCGTCAACTGGGCGCAGCCTACTACGTCGTCAACATCACCAACTACGTCTCCTCGAACTCCAGCCCGACAGTTGTCGCCGCCGGTTATGTTCCACTGCCGCTCCAGACGAACCGATACATTTGCCGCCAAGTCTCGGTCACCACCAAGAAGGCGACCCTCTTTGCAGGCGGCATCGTCGCAAAAGGCTCGATCGATCTCAACGGCAACAACATCAACACCGATAGCTTTGACTCCGCTGATCCGGCCTACAGTTTGTTGGGCCTCTACAATCCGCTGGCCACAAAAGACAACGGGGACGTGGTAACCAATTCGCGGCTCACAAATTCGCTGTCCGTCGGGAACGCCAGGATCAAAGGCAAGGTGGCCACCGGACCGGGTGGCGTTGTGGCAATCGGTCCAAACGGCGTCGTGGGGAGCGCGGCTTGGAATGCGGATACAAGCAATCGCGGCATCGAACCCGGCCACTGGCATGACGACATGAACCTTGCATTTCCGGATGTGACGCCGCCATTTTCTGGCGGGGCGTTTATGCCGGTTTCCGGAGTGGTGGGCGGCGTTTTTTACACCTACGTATTGAACAACATTTTGAACAACGGTCGGTATCAGATGGCGGAACTGAAGATGAGCGGCTCGGCCAACATGATCGTCGTTGGCGACGTCACTTTATACGTGACCGGCAACGTCGATATTTCCGGGCTGGCGACCATCGTGATCGCCCCAGGTGGACATTTGAAATTATATGTCGGCGGCCCTTCAACCGCGATCCACGGGATTGGCGTGAACAACCTCCTCGGCACGGCGGATCAATTCTACTACTACGGCCTGCCCGGCAACAAAAGCATTGAAATTGGTGGCAATGCGCTCACCACCGTTGCGCTCTACGCTCCTAATGCGGACCTTGATTTTCAAGGCGGCGGAAACATCCTCTATCATCTGATGGGAAGCGTGGTCTGCAAATCGGTGAAATTGAACGGTCATTTCAGTTTCCACTTTGACGAGAATCTGCCGCGAGTCGGACCCGCCCGCGGTTATGTCGCAACCTCGTGGCAAGAGGGCTAACACTCGTCCTGCGGGGAAGTTTAACTCCGGTCGTTCGCCGCCGCCGGCGCACGCTGAACCTCGCCGCTCTTTCCATGCCTCAAATAACTTGCCAGGTGCATCCCTGATTCGCCAAAACCTGACACCGTCGATTGATGTAAAGTCCGGCACACGCGCCCGTTTCACCGTTCCCCGATGCCCTTTCCTTCCAACGGAATCCGGTCCAGGCATGAGTAACGCGCCCCTTGCGGCGAAAGCTCGCTCCGCATCAACTCCAGATGCGCCATTGCCCACCCGCCAAATTCTCTGTTCGCCCAGGTGGATAGTTTCTCCGCGAGGAATGCGCTCTTCGCGTGCCGCGGCTTGACGCGGCCGATGGTCAGATGCGGTCGAAACGCCCGCTGCTCATTGTGATCACCGAATCCGCGCGTCGCATCGCTGATGTGCGCGGCCAAGGCTTCCAAGTGTTTCAGGTCGCCCGCCAAGCCCACCCAGATCACCCGCCCGCCGAAACAGCCCGTCTTTTCGGCACGAAGCTGACATGGGGCGACCTCCGCGCACACCTGGCGGATGGTCTGTTGCAATGCTGCGAGGCGCGCGTGGGGAACATTGCCGAAAAAACGAATCGTCAAATGCACCGACTCCGGCCGTGTCCAAGCAACATCTTCAATCGACTCGCCGAGCTCTCGTTGCAACACTTTCAGTCGCGCCAGCACCTCCGGCGGCAGCGGCACGGCGAGGAACGCGCGAATGTTTTGAGGCGGCTCAGGCATCACAAACAAGATTGCATTTATTCAACCACCAAGCCTCATAAAAACGATGCTCCTGAGGTTAGGGCGTCATGAGCTGTTGGAAAGTCCGTCCGATCCATCGCTCCCAATTCTCCAATACTCCAGAACTCCATCAGCCCATTCCTTACCCCGGCTCCTGCTGGCTGATGCAATGGAACGCGCCGAGTCCCCAGATCAACTCCGTCGAATCGATACCCATCACACGCCGGTCACGGAATTCCTTTTGCAAAATTGCCAGCGCCTTTGCGTCGTTGGTGTGGCGATACGTCGGCACGAGAACAATTTCGTTGGCAATGTAGAAATTCGCGTAGCTCGCGGGCAATCGTTGCCCCTGATGTTCGACGACACCGGGCATCGGCAATGTAACAATCCGAAACGCTTCGCCGTCCTGATCGCACAGGGTGCGCAAGCGTTGCAAATTGTCTTGCAGGATTTGGTGGTTTGCATCGGCGGGATCCTGTTCCATCACCGTCACAACCGTTTCCGGGTTCACAAAACGCGCCAGATCGTCGATGTGTCCATCGGTATCATCGCCCACAATGCCTTCGCCCAGCCAAAGCACTTTCGTTACACCGAGATAGTCGCACAGACATCTTTCGATCTGACGTTTTGTCAAATCCGGATTGCGGTTGGGATTCAACAAACAAGCCTCGGTGGTCAATAAAGTGCCGCGACCATTCACTTCAATCGAGCCGCCCTCCAAAACCATCGACGGCGAGAAGAGCGGAAGCTGGCGCAATTTCGCGACGTGTTGCGGAACCGCGTCGTCGAGATCAAACGGTGGATACTTGTTGCCCCAGGCATTGTAGCCCCAATCGACGATCGCCCGCTCGCGTTTTCCGTTTTGTTCCCGCACGAGAAAAATCGGGCCGTGATCGCGACACCACGGTTCATAAGCGGGGAACTGGTGAAAGCGGACACGATCAAGTGGCGTCTTATATTGGCTCAACAATCCGCGCACCACACGTTCCATCTCCGCATCCCAAACGTTGATGTTCACCTCTTCAACTTGAACGAGATGCCGAATCAACTCCGCGTAAACTGGCGGGACGCTGTCATACTTGTCCGGAAAACTGATTCCATCGCGACGCGGCCAAGTGAACCACGTGCTCGCGTGCCTTTCCCATTCCGCCGGCATCCGGTAGCCGAGGTCGGCGGGGACTTTAGAAGTGTTTGGCACTTGGCGAGAAAAGCTATGGCGATACTCGAAATCCGAAATCCGAAGTCCGAAACAAATCCGAAATTCGAACGCCAAAAATCCAAAACCCGACAACGGCCAGGCCGGAGTCACCTGCAACCGGACCCAGTGTTTGAGTCCGCGTGTTTTTGTTTCGGATTTCGGATTTCGTCATTTGGATTTGTTTCGGATTTCGAGCTTCGGATTTCGGATTTTCTTTTCAGGGCACCGGCCCACCCTGCGCCGCGGCCAGCAGGTGATACCATTCCTCGCGCGTCAGTTCGAAGTCCGCCGACTTTGCTGCCTCACGAATTCGCGCCGGATTGGTTGAACCAATGATCGGCACAATCCTGCTCGGATGTTTCATCAACCACGCCAATGCCACAGCCGTCGGGCTGACACCCCTCGCTGCCGCGATCTTATCCAGCACGGCGACAATCGTCGCCGTCCGATACTTCTGTTGTGAGGGCAACACACGTTTCGCTCCGTCACCCAAATAACCTCCCGCCAGCGGACTCCACGCCAGTGGCGTCATTTTTTCAATCAGGCATTGGTCGAGCGTGCCGTCGGTAAAGCAATCCAGTTTGGCCAGACTGATCTCAACCTGATTGACAATGAGCGGCATCGGGCAGGCGACCTGAAGAGCAGTCACCAGCGACGGACGAAAATTGCTGACGCCGAAATAACGCACCTTGCCCGTCTGTTTCAATCGTGCAAAGGCACTCGCGATCTCTTCCGGGTTGGCCAGATAATCCGGGCGATGCAGTTGGTAGAGATCAATCGTGTCCACTCCGAGCCGCTGCAACGACTGCTCACAAGCCGAGACGATATGTTGCTCGGAAAAATCATAACGCTGCGGTGAATCGGGATTCGGCTCGCCGGGAACACGTATCCCGCCCTTCGTCGCAATCACCACCCGCTCCCGCATCCCGGAAACTTGTTTGAGGGCTTCCCCCAACATCCGTTCCGATACGCCGATGGAATAAACATCCGCCGTATCGAACAGCGTGTAACCCGCCTCGTAAGCCGCGATCACTGCGCAGCGACCCGCCGCCTCGCTTTCGGGTGTGACCTCGGACGGCGTCCAGGTGCCGGCGATTCGCCAGCAGCCGTAAGCCAGGCGGCTGGTGCGTAGTGAACTCGTGCCCAGTGGAATCGTTTCCATAATTTGAAAGTCAAAGACTAGAGCCGGAAAGATTCCAGCGCAAAATTAAATCATCGAAAAGACATTCCGCAGTCCCCACGGGATTGGATCCGGAAATTGACTTGCTTTCCCAGGAGGCTCGCGGTGTCATACGAGTGTTCCCGAGGGAAATCAACCATTGCAAATCTTAACCATGTTCTGTTTATGAAATATCCACGATGCGCATTCATCAGACTGACGTCGCTCACCGTGCAGCAGAGGGTTTTTGAAACACTCGCTGTGCTTCTTCATCCTAAAGAAGACTGGACAAGGAAAACCAACACCATCCTCTGCATCACCGGTCTGTTGTTCTCAGCCCTAAGCCCTCACTTCTCAACCGCCTTCGCGCAGGGCACGACCATCACATATCAAGGCCGCCTCGATGCAGGAGGAAGTGCGTTCAGCGGCAACGCCGAATTCCAGCCCACGCTCTGGGACGCCTTGAGCGGCGGCTCGCAGCTCGGCACGAACAACCCGCTCTCGGTGATTGTGGCGGTGACCAATGGCCTGTTTGTCCTGCCGCTGGACTTCGGCGACGGGCCGTTCAACGCCGGGGCGGACCGCTGGTTGCAGCTTCAAGTGCGCACGAGCATCGGACCGTTCACCACGTTGACGCCACGGCAGCCACTCACTTCCGCGCCGTATGCAATTCATTCGGCCAACGCGGCCACGGCTGGCGTGGCGGCAAGCGCCAACTCGGTTGCGGCCGCAAACATCACCGGTACGCTGGGGCTGGCGCAGTTGCCCAGCGCCTTGGTGACGAACAATGAAACGGGTGTGAATCTCACCGGCGCCTTCAGCGGCAACGGCGGCGCGTTGAGCAATTTGTCGGCGAGCGCGTTGGTGGCACCGCTGACCGGTGTTTCCATCACCACTTGGGGTGACACTCAGTTCGGTCAGCGGGAAGTGCCCGCGAACCTGGACAATGTCGTGGCCGTGGCCCCTGGGATAGCGCACAGCCTGGCCTTGAGAGCCGACGGAACAGTGGCGGCTTGGGGGGCAGGAGCAACCAATAATCCAAGTGCTGGCGTTGATTTCGGCCAGTCCATCATACCCCCCGGTTTGAACAACGCGAAGGCGGTTGCGGCCGGTTACCTGCACAGCCTGGCCTTGAAATCCAACGGCACGGTCGTTGCTTGGGGTTGGAATGATTATGGCCAGACGAATGTGCCCGTGACCTTGAGTAACGTGACCGCAGTTTCAGCCGGGGCCTATCACACGCTGGCGTTGAAAACCGACGGAACGCTCGTCGGTTGGGGGACCAATAGCAATGGCCAGTTGTCCATTCCGCCAGGCTTGAGCAATGTGATGGCCGTGTCTGCGGGCCTCCTTCACAGTCTGGTCTTGAAGTCCAACGGAACGGTGGTCGCGTGGGGAGCGGGACAAACCAACGATCCGGGAACGGGTCAAGATTTCGGCCAGTCGCTGGTGCCGCCGGGCTTGTCCAATGTCGTGGCCATTGCCGCAGGCGGCGTGCACAGCCTCGCCCTGAAGGCGGATGGCACCGTCGTCGCTTGGGGAGCGGGACAAACCAACGATCCGGGAAGCAGCGTTGATTATGGCCAGTCTCTGGTGCCACCGGGCTTGAGCAACGTGGTCGCGGTCGTGGCGGGCGTCTATCACAGCCTGGTGTTGAAGAGCGATGGCATGGTCGTGGGTTGGGGGGGCAGCGGGTTGGGCGAGGCGGATGTGCCGCCGGGTTTGAACAATGTATTTATGCTGGGCGCCGGCTCCTGCGCTCGCCACGCTTTGGCATTGCGGAGGCGCGCGGAGTCGCCCGTGGCCTGGCTCGATTCAGACAACACCTTCAACGGCAGCCTGCAAATCAATGGCGAGATCCACGCTTTTGGCGAAGCGACGTTCGGCGGCGACTTGAGATTGGATGACGGTAATCTTTGGTTTCGCGGCGGGCTTGATCGCAATAACGGCTTGGGCTGGTATGGCACCAACAAGAGCTTTGGTGACTTCTCCTCCCCTGCGCCCGACGGCCCGATCTTGTTCGGTTACGCGGGCGGCGGGCTGGGAACGACAACCAACGGATCGCACGTTGTGCTGTCTTGGGATGCTTCGCAGCGCGTGGGGATCGGCACGGTCACACCGAACGCCCGGCTCTCCTTGGGTGGCGATCAAGCCGCCAGCAAGTTGCTGTTGTATGACTCCTACGGGTCCGAGGCCGGTCTTGGTTTCACAGGTTTCCAATTTCGCTTGCATTTGCCCGACACCAGCAGCCGGTTTGCCTTCCTGGACGCGCCGAACGGCAACGAGGTCTTCACCATTCAGGGAGGCACTTTCGGCAACGTCGGCATCGGCACCAATTCACCGCAGTCGAAATTGCACGTCCGCGGCGATATCCGGCTGGGTTCCAGCGGCCAGTACTTTGCGCCCGGCGGTCAGGAAAATCTGCGCATCATTCGCGGCGTGGTGAACGCAGCGGGCACCATTCTCGCCGGGCAAGGTTTCACGGTCACGAAAGGTCCGACTGGTTTCTTCACGGTCACGTTCAGCCCCGCCTTCTCGGACATGCCGGCTGTAACAGTGACGGCGCAATCGGGCATTGACCGGATGGCGACCTGCACCTCTGTCAGCACGAGTTCGACGGGGATCTGGACTCGCGACTCCGCCGGCACTGCCACGGACAACCAGTTTAATTTCATCGCCATCGGCCCGCGCTGACGCGCCGAACTCGCAATGACCGCTCCCGTCATCCACGAATCAAAACGAGGTGCATCATGAAAAATCTGAAAGACTTCCAAAAACACAAACCCCAGACTTCCAGATCGAGCCGAAGGTCTCTGGTGGAGCGCGTTGAATCATCACTGCTTTGGGCAATGCAATCGGTCACCTCAAGGAACGGTCGCAGACAATTCAGCGCGGACCATGGACTGGAACGCTGGCCTTACCGGGCCCGGGCGCTTTGTCTGATCTTCGTTCAAGCTGCCTTTTGCCTGCGGGCAGCTAGCCAGAGTTACTCCATCGACTGGTTCACGATTGACGGCGGCGGCGGCACGAGCACTGGCAGCGTCTATTCCGTCAGCGGCACCATCGGTCAACCCGACGCCGGCCCGACCATGAGCGGCGGGAATTATTCCGTGGACGGCGGGTTCTGGTCCATCCTCGCCACCGTGCAAACGCCCGGCGCGCCGCTGTTGACCATCACCCGCTCCAACGCCACCAACGTGGTTCTCTCCTGGCCTTGGCCATCGACGGGCTTCGTGCTGCAGGAGAATCCAGTTATCGGCACGACCAACTGGACAAATGTTGGCACGTCGCCGATCACCAACGGGCCGAATCTCGAAGTCATCATCTCCCCGCCTATCGGCAATCGGTTCTATCGTCTGAAGCATCCGTAACCGGGACTGCCGCCGCCAAATCACGCCACCCGAGGAGGGCCGGGAATCGCCTTGCTTTTCCTTGATCCTTGCCTTCTCATTTACTTGTTCCCGAAGGGAATTTGCCATCGTGAATCTCAAGCAAGTTCTGTTTATGAAAACTCCCCTGCTTGTTTTCAAGCTGTCGGTCCTCCTCACCGTGGTGGACATGGCTTTGGAAAAACTCGTCGCTCATCATCATCTGAAAGAAAACTTGTTATGAAAAACAAATCCATCCTCGCACTCGCAGCGTTGCTCTTCTCGACCCTCAACCCTCAACTCTCAACCGTCCTCGCCCAAGGCACGGCGTTCACCTATCAAGGCCGCCTCAATGACAATGGCAGCCCGGCCAACGGCACGTACGATCTCCGTTACGAACTGCACAATGACGCCACCACCAACGGCCTGCTTGGCTCGCCGCAGAATGATTTCGGCGTTGCAGTCTCGAACGGCCTGTTCACATCTAGGCTCGACTTCGGGCCAGGCATTTTTACCGGCGACCCGCGCTGGTTGCAGGTGTTGGTGCGCAGTAATACTGCGCCAGTGTTTTCCGTCCTGTTGCCGCGGCAACGAATTGACGCTGCGCCTTACGCCGTCTTTGCCGGACTGGCGGCGGACCTGAAGAGCGGAATCAGTCCGACGTTCACAGGCACGCCCAGTTTCAACGCAGCCAGCGGCCCGCCGTTCAACGTGGGCAGTTCGAGTTTGGTCAGGAACTTGAATGCCGACCTGCTGGACGGTTTGGACTCGACCGCGTTCGTGCTCAAGGCCGGCGATACGATGACCGGCGGCCTGACGATTAACGCGTCAGGAGTTGACGCGCTGACAGCCACAGCGTCAGGGGTCAACGGCGTCAACGCAGTATCCACTTTCAATAACGGCAACGGCGTCATCGGCACGGCGGACATCGGCAGCGCCGCCTACGGAATCTGGGGGAAAAGTGCCAATGGTCAGGGGGGCCATTTCAACGGTGGCGCCTATGGGGTTTATGCCACGAGCACGGGCGGTCAGGCGGTGTATGCCAACTCCAGTTCCGGCTATGCTGGTCAGTTTGACGGGGCCGTGCGGATCAACTTCGCATCGCCCTTCAACAAACCACAACTGGAGGTCAGAGATCCTTCCGATTCCGGGTTCGCCCGGGTCCGGTTACAGACCGGCACGCGGCCGCTCTGGGACATCGCGGTTGGAACGGGCGTCAACACCACGAACACGCTTCGTTTCTTTAGCGATGGCAACGGCGATGTCGTAACCATTTCGCCACAAGGAACGCTCTCCACCAAAGTGCTGACCATCACTGGAGGCGCGGACATCGCCGAACCGTTCAAGATGTCCGAGGAAAATCTGCCCAAAGGCGCGGTGGTCGTCATTGATGAGGAAAATCCCGGACACCTGAAGCTTGGCACACAGCCCTACGACCGACACGTGGCGGGTGTCATCAGCGGCGCGGGTGGTATCAACACCGGACTGAATCTGCAGCAACACGGCGTCCTGGAGGGCGATCAGCCCGTAGCACTCTCCGGTCGCGTCTATGTCCAGGCCGACACTTCAAACGGCGCGATCAAGCCGGGCGATTTGCTGACGACATCCGACACGCCGGGTCACGCCATGAAAGTGACTGACCATGTTCTGGCGCAGGGAGCGATTCTCGGCAAGGCGATGACCGGATTGCCGGCGGGCAAAGGACTGGTCCTGGTGTTGGTCACGCTGCAATGACCTTCACGCACCCGGCGGAATTTTCAGAATCATGAATTCAATCTCTCTTTCGCCATGAAGATTCAAATAGTTAGCCCGCGCTCCACGCCAAAGAACAAGGTGTTGATCGTGGCGGGCCTTGCACTGTTGATTCATTGCCACACCGCCGCGGCGGTGGGCACGTGGACGCCGGTGGCCACCAATGCGCCGGCCGGGGGCGCCCACATGTTGTTGCTGTCTGACGGCACCGTCATGGTTCAGCACGCTGACGATACACTCCCCAACACCATGATCTGGTATCGGCTGACGCCGGGGAATCAAGGCGGTTACACCAACGGTAGTTGGACGACGATTGCGCCGAGCCACATGAGTCACGTGTTCTACGAATCGTTCGTGTTGCCGGACGGAAGAGTCGTGGTGGCCGGTGGTGAATATGGCACTGGAACAAATCACGCCGAGGTGTACGACCCGGTCGCCAACTTCTGGACAACGCCTCTGGCCTCGCCAGCGCCGATTATCCGCGACGGATGTTCCGAGTTGCTTCCAGACGGCAGATTGTTGGTGTTCCCGAACACCTACGTCTTCACTCCTCCATTTACGAATATGATCTACGATCCCACGGCCAACAGTTGGTCGCTTGGGTCGCCGTGCCTCGCCTCGCAGGACGAGGCCACCTGGATCAAGCTGCCCGACGACAGTATTTTGACAATTGATCGCAACGCCAACACGACCGAGCGGTACATCCCCGCGCTGAACCAGTGGATTGCAGATGCCCCGGTGCCGCCGAATTCACAAGTGTGGTCCAACGTTGAAATCGGAGCCGCTCTCCTCCTGCCCAACGGCAAGGCATTTTTCCTGGGTGCCAGCGGAAGAACCGCTCTCTACACTCCGTCGGGCACGACGAATGCGGGCACATGGGCATCCGGAGCCAACATTCCCAACGGGCTGGTAACCCAGGACGCCCCGGCCGCCATGCTGGCGAACGGCAAAATCCTGTGCGTCGTTCATACCTTTGGCAGCAACAACAGTGGGCCGTCGTATTTTTATGAATATGATTATGTCGCCAACTCGTTCACACAGGTCAACAGTCCCACCGGCGGTCTGACGGACAGCAAGGGCGCCAACCGCATCTCCCTCCTGGATCTGCCCGATGGAACCGTGTTGTTCAGCGACACGACCAGCCAGCTCCATGTTTACCAGCCGACCTGCTGTCCCCTGGCCGCCGGCAAACCGGTCATCAACACCATCAGCGCCAACGCCGACGGCTCGTATCTTCTGACGGGCACTGGCCTGAACGGAATCTCCGCCGGCGCCGCGTACGGCGACAACGCGCAGATGAACAGCAATTATCCGCTCGTGCGACTGACCGACGGCAGCGGCAACGTTTATTACGCGCGCACTTACAACTGGTCCAGCACCGGCGTGATGACTGGCAACCGCGTCGTCAGCACGAGATTCGCGCTGCCCGCCGCCGTGTTTCAGGGCGGAGGTGGCACCTTTTCGCTGGTCGCAGTAGCCAACGGCATCAGTTCGGATCCGGTTTCATTTGCCGGACCCGTCTGGGTTGATTTCAATTACAGCGGCTTTTTCCAGTTCGGCACTTACGACTTTCCTTTCAGCACGCTCGCTCAAGGAACAAATGCAGTTTCTTCCGGCGGTTCAATTCTGATCAAAGGAAACGGCACCAGCTCTGAAACGCTTACGATCAAGAAATCTTTGACAATTGTGGCTATCGGCGGCCCGGCAACAGTCGGCAAGCAATGAAACGCAAACGCCAAATGCTTCGATGGTTAGTACGACTGAAAGAACCAACCGCTGTCAGCATCGTGCGCCGCGCTTGCGTGTTTTCTTTCATTGCGATGGTTTTTTTCACGGTGAGAACGCTCGGCGCGCCAACGACAGAGGATTTCGCCAAGCTTGCGAGCCAGGTCGTCCCGGCACAAGCCCGCTCCGCGGCCGCGGTGCCCCCGGCGACAGTTCCCGCAAGCTTCTCAATCTCACCGCGGGGATTCTTGAAGTCCATCAGCGCGCCGCCTTCATACCATTTTCCGGCGCAACCTGGGGCAGCGGCCCAACCACCGTCAGCCATCGCACGCGATTTCCTGCTGACCAACGGATCGTTGTTTGGCGTGTCGCCGCTGGCGATTGACTTTCGCGAGGAGCGCGCGCGACAAAGCACCGCCCGTCAATACGTGCGGTTGCAGGAGTTGTATCACGGCATCCCTGTCGTGGCCGCAGAAGCGGTCGTGCAACTCAATTTGCAGAACGAGGTGGAAGCTGTGCTCGGCGATTTCGAGCCGGAGGATTCGCTTGCCAACAACGGGCGCACTGAGACGCAACCGCGACTGTCAGCCGACGCCGCGGTTGCGAAGGCAAAGGAAGCATTCATCGCGCAAGCTGCGCCCACGCAAATCCAGACCAGCACGCCGCAGCTTGCAATCTTCGCGCCGGCAGTGCTCGACGAATCCGGCGAATCTCAACTCGTGTGGGACCTGGAAGTTTCCGCCACCGCGCCGAAGAAATTCCGCTATCGAGTTTTGGTGGACGCGGCGCGCGGGGACATTGTGCGCCTGTGGACTTTGACGCCATCCGCTTTGTATCGCCAAATTCTTCAGTACTCCATCGTCTCCATGAGTACCAACAGTTGTAGCTCGAGCGAGTCGCTCGTGCGGCTTGAAGGCCAGCCGCCCTCCGGCATCGCCGATGCAGACAGCGCGTACACGTACTTGGGCGACACCTACAATTTCTACCTCGTGAATCATGGGCGGGACGGCTTCGACGGTTTGGGAGCAACCAACCGCGCGGTCGTCACCTACTGCCAGAGCTGCCTTCAATGCCCTTGGAACAATGCGGAAGCAGACTCGTTTGATCGGGAACTGCATTTCGGCGACGGCTGGGCTGTGGACGACATCGTCGCACATGAATTCACTCATCTGGTGACAGCCTCGGAATCCGGATTGATTTATACCAACGCCTCCGGCGCCATCAACGAATCGTTCTCCGATGTGTGGGGTGAGTTTGTTGATTTGACCAACGGTCACGGGGCGGACACACCAGACGTTCGCTGGCTCATCGGCGAGGAGTTGGCGCTCGCGACGCTGCGCAGTATGAAAAACCCGCCTCAATACAACAATCCGGATCGCCTCGGCAGCCCGCTTTACCAACCACCGAGCAACACCTACGACAATGGCGGCGTTCACGAGAACAGCGGCGTTAACAACAAACTCTGCTATCTGCTGACCGACGGCGATGCGTTCAACGGACAGTCAGTTTACGGCATGGGCATCACCCGGATAGCGGATTTGTATTATGAAGTGCAGGTCAATCTGCTCACCTCGGGTGCCGGCTGGACTGAGCTGTATCAGGCGCTCCGTCAGGCTGCCATCAACCTGGGATGGAATTATTCCGATCGTTTGAACCTGTATCACGCGTGCGCCGCGGTCGAAATTGCCGGGCCGGGCGCGAACCTTTACGTTGACAAATCCAGCACCTGCCCAAATCCGGCAGGCCTGGCGTCTTGCGTCTTCCCAGGCATTGGCCCGTACCTCACGGTGAGCCAGGGCTTGAATGCCGCCGGCCCAGCCGACGTTGTTCATGTGCGAACCGGCAACTACAACGAGCCAATGACCATCAACCAACTCGTGACTATCCGGGCTGAGAGCGGGCCGGTATCCATCGGCAAGCCCTGAAACGCATAGGTCGTTCCATGAGCTAGTCGGTCAGCTTCCGCGCATTTCACTCGACTTCACTGCCCTGCTTTGAAACCTTTTGCACCCGTGGTTGCATACCGAAAAACCAGCCTCAAGCCTAAACGAGTGCTCCTGATCAACGCCGTCAAATGGTCGGACGCATACTCGAAGGACAATCCTTGCTGCGATGTCGGACACTGGTTTGGTCGCTGGCTCAAACATCTTCCAGCCGTTTCGCAAACCGTCGTCGATGCTGAAGATGAATTCATGGAGACCGTCCGGAACGAAACCGATGGCGTCATCATCAGCGGCTCGCCGCGCGACGCCTGGAACGACGATCCGGTAAATGAAAAACTTTGTAACCTCATCCATGAATGCGCCGAGCGAAAGATTCCGGTGCTGGGCGTTTGTTATGGGCATCAGGTGATGGGTCGCGCGCTCGGCGGCCAAGTCGGACGCCATCCGCAAGGATTGGAACTGGGCAACACGCCGATCGACCTCACGCCTGCCGGTGCGGACTTTCCGCTCTTCGCCGGTTTTCCAAAACGATTCGATGTGCTCAACAGCCACGCAGACGCGGTGCTGACGTTGCCGCCGCAATGTGAGTTGCTGGCGACCGGACGCTTCACCGAGGTCCAGGCTTTCCAACAAAACGGGTTGTTGATGGGCGTCCAGTTTCATCCGGAAAGCGACCCCGACACAATGCGATTCATCTGGAGCGGCCGGCTCGAAGCCTGGCGGAAAAAAGTCAGCTTCGATCTCGATCAACGCCTTGCTTCCCTGCGACCCGCGCCGCAAGCCACGAAAGTTCTGGAAAATTTTGTTAACCACTTCATCCCATGAGCCAACCACTCATCACTTTTTCTTTTCCAACCACAACGCTCTTCGGCGTCGGCGCCATCGCGGAGCTTTCCTCGCGCCTCCGCCAGATGAACGTCACTCGCCCGCTCGTCGTCACTGATCCTGGCGTGGTGCAAACGGAAGCGTTCAATCTGTTGAAACACACGTTGGGTGAGAAGGCGCAGGGCCAATCCTGGTTTCTCTTCAGCGGCGTGCATCCGAATCCGGTGGAGAATGATGTAGTGGAAGGCGCGGCGGCATATCGAGACGCGAGTTGTGATGGTGTGATTGCGTTCGGCGGTGGCAGCGCGCTTGATGTTGGCAAGGCAGTCCGTTTGTTGGTCAAGCGACCCGACCTCAAGCTAGAAAAGTTCAACTATCAGGACGATTGGAACAATCTCGCGCCGTGCGTTTGCATTCCGACAACGGCGGGAACTGGCAGTGAGGTTGGACGGAGTTCCGTGATTACGATGTCCGCCACCAAACGCAAGGCGGTTTTGTTCCACCCAGCGTTGCTCGCGAAGCTGGTCATTCTCGATCCGGAATTGACGCGTGGACTGCCACCCAAGTTGACGGCGGCGACTGGCGCTGATGCGTTGACACATTGCATCGAATCGTTCACCTGTCCCGTGTTTCATCCGATGTGCGACGGCGTCGCGCTGGAAGGAATCCATTTGATCATGGACGCCCTTCCGCGCGCCTATCGCGACGGCAACGATCTCGATGCGCGCGGCAAAATGCTCGTAGCGGCGGCGATGGGCGCAGTAGCTTTTCAGAAGGATTTGGGCGTTGTCCACTCGCTGGCGCACCCGCTGTCCACGATATGCGGAATGCATCATGGGCTGGCGAATGCGCTTTGCCTTGTCGCCGGCATGACGTTCTGCGCGGAGCGCAAGCCAGGGCTTTATCGCCGCGTCGGAATCGCGTGCGGGTTGGACGTCGTCAAGAGCAGCGATGCCGAAGCAGATCGAGCGACGATTGAGTTCATTAAGAAATTCCTCGCCGGTATTGGCCTCGACGCGCGATTGCGTGACCACGGGGTGAAGGCGGAACAACTTGACGCGCTTGTAGCTCAGGCGGTGGACGATCCCTGCCACAAGACAAATGCAGTGCCAGTGACCGCGAAGGACTTCCGTCAGCTCTATGAGCAAGTGCTGTGAAGCAAGGCGCGGCTGAACTTGACCTGAACCGCACCGGCAGCGTATCACATTCCGCACAATGAATGTTCCGACGCAGCTTTTTCTCGATGGTAGTTACCAGAATTCCGCCTCTGGTCGGCGCACGACGTTGGTCAACCCCGCCACCGAACAAACCTTCACCGAGGTCGCCGCTGCTGATCTGGGCGATCTTAATGCCGCCGTGGAATCCGCCCAGCGCGCTTGGGAATCCGGTTGGCGCGACCTTGCGCCCGGCAAACGAACTGAAATTCTTTTCAACGTCGCCCGCAAGCTGCGGGAAAATCTGGAGGAGATCGCGCAGTTGGAGACATTGAACATTGGCAAGCCAATCTCTGACGCTCGCGATGAAGCCGGATTGGGTGCGCGAGTGTTTGAATTTTACGCCGGTGCCGTGACCAAGTTCTACGGGCAGACCATTCCCGTGTCGCGCGGCGGATTTGATTTTACTTTGCATCAGCCGATGGGCGTGATCGCGGCAATCGTGCCTTGGAACTTTCCCTTCCCCATCGGTTCTTGGAAGGTTGCGCCGGCACTGGCGGCGGGTAACTGCGTCGTGCTCAAGCCCGCCTCACTTTCTCCGCTCACGGCGCTCAAGCTCGGCGAACTGGCTCATGCCGCCGGTTTGCCACCGGGCGTGTTGCAGGTTCTGCCGGGCAGCGGCTCGACCATCGGCGACGCGCTCGTCACTCATCCGTTGATTCGCAAGGTTTCGTTCACCGGCTCGACGGAGATCGGCCGCCGCGTCATGGAACTAGCTTCGCGCGATCTCAAGCGCATCTCGCTCGAACTCGGCGGCAAGTCGCCCAACATCGTTTTTGCCGACGCCGATTGGCAGCGTGCTGCCGAAAGCTCGCCGATGAGTGTGTTCGCCAACACAGGGCAGGATTGTTGTGCACGCAGCCGCATGTTTGTGGAGCGAAGCATCTACGATCCCTTCGTGGAAGCATTCGTCGCCGCCACACGAAAGCTGAAGGTTGGTGATCCCGCCAAGCCCGAAACGCAACTCGGTCCGCTCGTTTCCGCGGGACAACGAACAACCGTGGAAGAGTTTCTTGTCGATGCCCGCAAACACGGCAGCCAGTTCGCCTGCGGCGGAGCGCGGCCAAATTCCAAAGGTTACTACCTTGAACCAACAGTGTTGCTCGACGTGGGCAAGACCGACCGTTGCTGGCACGAGGAGATTTTTGGTCCCGTGGTTTGCATCACACCATTCGATGACGAGACGCAGATGCTGCAAGAAGTGAATGCGTCGCCCTACGGTTTGAGCGGATCGCTTTGGACGAATGATCTGCGCCGTGCGTTGCGCGTAAGTCGCGCGGTCCAGAGCGGCGTATTGAGCGTGAACTCGCACAGCAGCGTCCACGTCGAAGCGCCGTTCGGCGGATTCAAGACCAGCGGCATCGGTCGCGATCTCGGCATGAACGCGATGGAGGGTTACACGGAATTGAAAAATGTTTACGTGGGGGAATGATACGTGAAACGTGAAACGTGAGGAGTGAGTCATGAACTTTAGCCAGTGGGAACAGACGGTGGCGGCAGAGATTAAGGGCGATTCCGTGTGGAAATCGGAGGCGTACCGACTGGCGCTGTTCGCGGCGGATTTGGGGTGGAGTGATGCAACCAAGCTCTTGAGCGATAAGCGAACCATCAGTCTGGCCGACCAGCTTTATCGTTCAGTAGGAGCTGTCAGCGCAGATTTGGAGGAAGGCTATTCGCGAGGCACGGGTAGAGATCGGGCACGGTTCTATGAGTACGGTCTTGGCTCGGCGCGTGAATCCAGAGGATGGTATTTCAAAGGACGCCATGTGCTCGGCCAGGAAGTGGCCGAGCACCGAATGCGGTTGTTTACTCAGATCATCAAACTTCTTCTGACCATGGTGCCAGATCAACGTGGACAAACTTTACACGAGGAATCTCCGCAGTACCCTTCCGTTCCGAAATTACCATCCTCGGATGGTGCGGAAAAAGGTGACGAACTGCTAGAGATTATTCCCATGCCCTGAGCCAATCTAACCTCTCACGTTTTACGCATCACATTTCACGTATTATGAACCTTCAGACTCTCAAATTCAAAATCAAAAGCGGCACGATTGACACGGTGATCGTTGCCTGCCCCGATGTCTTTGGCCGTCTGGTGGGCAAACGATTCACCGGACAATTCTTTCGCGACCATGTCGTGAAAAGCAGCACACACGGCTGCAATTACTTGCTGACGGTCAATATCGAAATGGACCCGATGGATGGCTTCAAGCTGGCCAACTGGGACAAAGGCTTCGGCGATTTCGAGATGCGGCCCGACATGTCCACGTTGCGCGTGCTCCCCTGGCAACTGGGCACCGCGCTGGTCCTGTGCGATTTCCTCCATCACGACGGCAAGTTCGTGGCGGAAGCGCCGCGCTCAGTGTTGCGACGGCAGCTTGACGCCATTTCAAAGAGGAAGCTCACTTGTTACATCGCCGGCGAACTGGAGTTCTTCCTGTTCAACACTTCCTACCACGATGCGTTCGCTTCGCATTATCAAATCCTGCCGCCGTCGAGTGATTATCGAATTGATTATCACATCCAGCAGCCGACGCAGGACGAGCCGATCATGCGCGCGGTTCGCAATCAAATGGCCGTTGCCCGCGTGCCGGTGGAATCGAGCAAGGGCGAATGGGGACGAGGTCAACACGAGATCAATTTCATTTACGACCAGCCGCTGCCGATGGCCGACATGCACGTGGTCTTCAAGCACGGCGTCAAGGAAATCGCCCAACAACACGGAAAGGCCGTGACGTTCATGCCCAAGTATTCCGCGCAGGACGCCGGCAACAGTTGTCACATCCACGTCAGCCTCTGGCAGGGCGGCAAAAATCTTTTCTGGGACGACAAACGCGGCGCTGGCTCGAAATTCTACCGCCAGTTTCTTGGCGGGCTGATGAAATATTCGCCGGAGCTTTGTTACTTCTTTGCGCCAACGATCAACGCCTACAAACGCTACCAATCGGCCAGTTGGGCGCCCACCAAGATGGCCTGGGCGCATGACAATCGCACCGTGGGCTTTCGCGTCGTCGGCCACGGCAATTCGTTCCGCATCGAGAACCGCATGCCGGGCGCCGACGCAAATCCATACCTGGCGTTTGCGGCCACCTTGGTCGCCGGCATGGCCGGTGTGGCGGAAGGATTGGATTGCGGCGAGGTCTATGAAGGAAACGCGTACATCGATCCCAAACTAAAAAGTCTGCCGAAATCTTTGCGCGATGCGACCGACCTTCTGGATCGCAGTCGAGTCGCGCGGGCGGCGCTGAGTGATGAGGTGGTCGATTTTTACGTCCACACGGCGCGGTTGGAGGCCCAGGCCTTTAACGACGCGGTCACGGATTGGGAACGTATCCGATATTTTGAACGGATTTAGGTGGAGGAACGGAGGGGCGGCGCTCGACCAATGTTGTCGCTAATCATAACCAAATCCTTCTGCTTGTCGAACCTCGACCCGACCGTTCTTGGTCAAGGAAATTCCGAGGGTGGCACCGGCGTTCAGATCAATCTGCTTCGACCAACTAATCCGCTTGCTGGGCATCGTGAAGGTCACGATTGGATGGACTGAAGTAGCTGAGACAGTTGAAGCCTCTGCGAATCCGAGCACTGCTCTGGTTTTCGGCCTGCCTCTGTAAACCTCCCTTCCATCAACCGCGATGACTGCCTCGCGGCCTTGATAAAAACCTTCCTGTAAGTGAATGACGAGGCTGTTCGTTGCGCCCGGCAGAATCGGTACGGCAGGGCGAACCGCGGGCTCTCTCCTGCACCCCGTAAGAGCGAAAAGCCCCACTAAAAAGCCAATGCTTATGTGATGTAATCTCCTGGTGTATGGGTCGGCGTGACAGAAATAAGGCCGGGGTTTGCAGTTAATCAGTATTGTCATAACGGGGCGACGCCTCTCGTTTCATACTCATCTCGCTTCATTAAACTTCACTCTTGCGGGCGTGCAAGCTTGGGTGGCAGCGTCGGAAAAATTGGGTACGGTTGCCACTCAGGAAGCTTTGGCTCGAGCTTCGGCGACAGAGGAGCGCCAGCAACAGGGGAAGCAACTATCTGGAGAGGCGGCTTACTCGCCAACGCCCGCTGCTGCTCGACAGTGGGAACGAAAAAGATACAGCAAACGGTGAATCCGACGCAAAAGCCTACACAGGCGAATAAAACCGATTTGAGATTCGCTTTCATACTTTGTTTGACGGTGAATGTGATATAATGCTCCCCTGCCAACTACCGAGGTAAACGACCCCTGCCACCCAACGTTGAGCGGAGAAGCGGCGCGGCGCTGGGCGATGACGTGGTCGATTTCTACGTCCACACGGCGCGGTGGGAAGCGCAAGCGTTCAATGATGAGGTGACGGATTGGGAACGCATTCGATATTTCGAACGGATTTAAGCACACAAGGAGTCTGTGCAAAAATCCGGGGGAATTGGGACGCCTTCGGGCACCGCCCCGCGCGCGTAGCGCAGCCGTCCTCGGCTGCGGGTTCGCGGGGCGTCCGCGCCCCGTGGACCGGGCTTGGCCGCGAGACGCGGCCAGAACCCGCAGGCGGGGACGCCTGCGCTACGGGGGCAGTGCCCGGATGCACCCGGCGGAATTGCGAAGCGGAATGCGAACTTGCAAACACGGCACAAAGAACTTAGTGTCCGAACGTGACAACCAGCATTGAGGCCATTTACCAAAACGGCAAAATACTACTGCCGCGACCGCTGTCGTTGCCTGAAAAATCTCCGGTGCGCGTGACGATCGAATCGGGCGACACCGAGCGCGAGGCCTGGCTGAAGCTTTCCGAGGAATCCTTGACCAGGATATGGGACAACGCGGACGACGATGTCTTCAATGAACTGCTCTTGAAATGAGGTCGTTCTCCTGCCGGACATTGCGCATTGCCAGGCAGACAGAAAGGGTTAAAATATTCCCATGAGCGTTACGCTGGAAATTCCGGATGACTTTGCGCAGCGGCTGCAAACCGAACCTGATGCGGCCGAAGCACAGTTGCGCCTTGAACTGGCCATCGCTTTGTATCGTCAAGGCCAACTGCCGCCGGGTCGCGCTGCGGAGTTGGCAGGTATGAATCGTTGGACATTCGAGGACCTCCTCCGGCAGCGCCAAGTTCCCATGCCCTACTCGTTGAGCGACCTCGACCACGACAGTGCTTATGCCAGCGGTCGTCGTTGACTCCTCTGTGAACTCGGACGGGTCCTCGGCTTGTCTTTCATCCTGCAACCCGGCGAGACGCAAGCGCTGGCCTTGGCCTTGGAGCTGCCCAATTCGCTGTTGTTGGTGGATGACGCCCAAGGTTGCCGGGCCGCCCAGGCGTTGGGAATTGCTTACACCGGAACGCTTGGCGTCCTGCTTCGGGCCAAGGCAGAGAGCAAAATCGCCGCACTCCGTCCGGTGTTGGAATTGCTGAAACAAAGAACGACCTATTGGCTCAGTGCGGCGGTCTATGAAGCGGCGCTCGCACAGGCAAATGAATCGTAGCAAAGGAGTTGATTTTTGGAAAAAAACCTATCTCACTTCTCGGAAGACGCGCAGCTACACAAGTGGGTGGAAGCATCTCCGATCCTGCGCAAAGCGCCGCGCGAACAAATCCATCCGAAGAGAATCCAGGCAAACCTATAATCCAGGGAGTCTGTAGAACCGTTCGTCTTCTGCCTATGTGGCCGTTTCATTGCTCGAACCCGGCAAGCCCGTCAGGTTTGAAGTGGTTGGCTCGGCGAACAGTCGGCGGTGGTTTGGGAATTATCTTGCGCGGGCGGCGCTGGGCAATGACGTGGTCGATTTTTGCGTCCACACGGCGCGGTTGGAAGCGCAGGCGTTCAACGACGCGGTGACGGATTGGGAACGCATTCGTTATTTTGAACGGATTTAATCAGAGTTCGGTGGTGTCCTGAATTGGCGGTAGCACTATGGGTGATGCCAACGGCGTAAAGCTAAGATCACGTTCCTCTGAACAAATATCACCGAGTTTGCAGTTGAGACGCCGCATAATCTGGCGAAGCGCTCGAGGAGTGATACTTTGCTGGCCTTGTTCCAAGCGATGAAGTGTAGAGGGAAGCAGGCCGACCTTCTATTGCTGCCGAGTTTTCAATTCCGGTGTGGAACAAAAGTGGAATAAACAGATTGACAATCGACCGACGGGCAGCATACTCGTCACAAATCCCAAGGACTTCTAACGAAGTTCTATGAAGACCCATCAAGACACACCTCTCCCCCCAACACCAAACCTTTATGAACTGTGCGGCCAGCTCGGCCAATCTGTTCCGGGTGACCGACGGGCAATGGCACTTCAACTTCGACGCTCGCGGCACGGGTGTAGGCCCTCGCAACTCATCGTGACCTTTTCCGACGGCAGCCAACCCAACGTCTGGATCCAACTCAAGTAAGCAGATTGCAAAAGTAATCCGTGTAACCCAGAGAGAAATAGAAAACTCATGAAAACTCCCAATGCGAAAATCCACTGGTTTTGTCTCACGTCGTTCGCCGCGTTGGTGCAGTTGATGTTCAGCGCCAGCACCGTCACCGCCACCACTGCCTACTACGACCTCGAGGTCAAAGTGGGTTATGAGTTTGGCGGTTGCAGCAGTTCAGGTCAGCCCGGCTATTGTGCGAATCCAGATTGTGGCTTCGTCGTCATCAAGAACAACGGACCCTCACAGTTCGTGGGTGAATTGCGGTTGGATGGCGTTTCTGGCTTCGGACAATACGGTCACCAGGAGGTTCACGACACATCCGGACCTGGTTGTGTTTTGGCCCCAGGGGCTTCTTTCAGGCTGGAGGCCGGAGATGAGAGCAGCAATTACGGCGGTTTTAACAAGGCGTGCAACGGGCCGGATAACGGTTTGCTTCTGTCCATTATAGGAAAGTCCGCGGGTCTGGACATCAGCTATCAAGTTTTTGACAAGGACATCCACTCGGGGGTTTTCCGCGACATTCACGCAACTCCATCACTTGAAAGCGGTGCACCGCTCCTCTCGGATTCGTATATTCTCCAGGGCGGAGATCCGTTCGGCGGAGACACTGGCGACGACTTCGAGGTGTCCCAAACCCCTGCCACCTTCCACGTGCAAGCGGCTTGCGGCGATCCCTGCGCGCTCATTTGCCCCGGCAACATCACCGTGTGCGATAACAAGGGACAGTGTGGCCCGGTAGTCAATTTTGTGGGTGCCAGTCTCTCCGGCGGCTGCCAAGGTGTGACGATTTCCCGCTCGCCCCCATCCGGTTCCTTCTTCCCGGTCGGGACAACTACCGTCAATTGCACCGCGACGGACGCCGCCGGAAATGAGACCCATTGCTCGTTTACCGTCACCGTTATCGCCACCGCATCGGACGGATTCATTCCCGAAGGTGTAGCGTCGGTAGGGCTGACTCATCTAGTACCGGACACCATTCTCTACAACGCGAACCCTGTTCCGAATCTAAATGACTGGGAGCCGTACCTCAGCGTCTTGGGCACGCATACTTTTCTGATTGGAGCCAACACGTTCGCGATCCCCGCCACAGACAGTCCGAGCGGAATGCTGATGCAGCGCTTCGCGCTGGCCTTCCAACCGGTTGCCGGCGGCAGCCACCGGCTGGGTGACTTCTTCTTTGCCGACGATGGCACCCCTTACCGCAGCCAGATCAACCGTTCTCGGGAACATGGCGACCCCGGCCGCGTCGCAGGCGACAAGCGACCTGGTGCGCTTAACTTCATTGTCGGCGGTGAAGCCTCGCCCCACTATTACACGAGTTTTCAGTCGGATGGGCGTTGGGCGTTGGGCTTCGCCCGTTCCGGTCTTAATGCAAGAGGCGATGAGCCAGATCCCACTGAGGGCCGCTATGGCACGATTCAAATCTACTCGTTGGACCCGACGGACTTGGTGCAGACCATGTTGTGCAAGGCGCAGGACTCGGCCAACGGGCGATTGGCCAGCGGGACGCCACCGGATGCGATGATCACGCGCTTCGGCGGCGAATTGGCCGGGCTGGACAACGGGAACTTCGTGTCGGTCGTGCATGACCGATCCGGGCTGCGCAATCCGGGTGATGCCACCGTGGCGACGATTTTTGCTCCGGACGGGTCGGTTGTCACAGAGAGCTTCGTGGTGGAGAATCACGACCTGTGGTCGAACGTGGCGGCGTACCGATGCGGTTTTGCGGTGCGCGTGCATGAGAATCTGTATTTCTTTGACAACGCAGGCAACCGCCAGGGCGTGGCCAACATTCTCAACAGCGGGATAGACTGGGACACCGGACGAGGCGATGGTCAGCGGATTGGGGCGCACATCAACAGTCCTTACGTGTGCCTGGCTGGAGCGGTGAATGAGACGGATGGGTTCGGAAACCCGATCAAGGTGGTGCGGTTGGGAGTGTGGGATTCGCGCACGCGGGCGTTTGTGACCCAAAGCCGGGTGAGCGAGATGGAAGTGAACACGCTTGACCGGGTGAATCTGGCGGTGGATGCGTTGGACCGGGTGTGTGTGGTGTACGAGGTCGAACCGGGCATGAGCTTCTTGCGGTACCAAGTGGCTACCCGGGTGTTCGCCTTCAACAGTTCCTCCGATACGCTGACCGCGCTGACGGCGTCGTTCTTCCCGTTTGTGAATTACGATCCGGACGGGTGCCATGGCATTCGCACCTTCCGGCCGAGTGTGGCGATGACCACGCGGCAGATTTGCATCGCGGCCAAAGGGGAGGTCAACAGCGCGAACAATCCGTTGGCCGGGCCGGATACGTTCCCGCAGACGACGTTCTATACCGTCATCTCCCACCCCGATCCCCAAAATGACCCCACGACGGTGAGTCCGACAATCACCTGCCCGGCGGACATCAACCTCCCCTGTAGTCTTGATCTGTTGGTGCCAGTCACGTTCGCTGCCACAGCGACGGACCATTGTGATCCGTCGCCGACGATTGCCTACTCGCAACCGTCCGGGTCGGGCTTCCCGGTGGGAACCACGACGGTCACTTGCACGGCGACCGGCGCGAGTGGGAAAAGCGTCTGCTCCTTCACCGTAACGCGGGCAGTGCTGGGTTTTGCCGGGTTCCTGCCGCCCATTGGTGGAGCCGACGCCACCGGTGGCAGCTTTGGCAACCCAGTGCGGACTTTCAAGAGCGGCAGCACGATTCCAGTAAAATTCACGGCGTCATGCGGTGGCGCGCCGGTGCTAACTGGGATCCACCGGCTGCAAGCCGTCAAATACAGCGACGCCACGACTGCTGCCGCACCGATCGACGCCACGCCGCAGGATGCGGCGACGACGGGCAACCAGTTCCGGCTGGCGGATAGCCAATGGCATTTTAACCTCGACACCAAGGCCGCCGGCATGACCGCCGGAATCTGGCAACTGGTGGCGACCTTGTCCGACGGCAGCCAGCACCACGTCTGGACCCAACTCAAGTAGGCAGATTGCAAAAGTAATCCGTATAACCCAGAAGAAATAGAAAACTCATGAAAACTTCCAAAACAAGAATCCGCTGGTTCTGTCTAACGTCGTTAGGCGCGCTGATACAGTTGGTACTCAGCGTCGGCAGCCATGCAGCAACCTTTACCGTAACGACCACCGCCGACAGCGGATCTGGCTCGCTACGCCAGGCCATCACAAATGCCAACTTCAACCTCGGCGCGGATACCATCGCGTTCAACATCCCCGGCACAGGGCCGCACACAATCCAACCGCTTTCAGCGCTGCCCACGATCACCGACCCAGTGATCGTTGACGGCTACACCCAGTCGGGGGCCAGTCCAAACACCATGGTCGAGGGCGACAACACAGTGCTGAAGATCGTTCTGGATGGCAGTCTGGCCGGAGATGACCTCGCGGGAGGCCCGCCCGTCTACGGACTCGAAATCGTCTGCGGAAGCACGACGGTTCGCGGCTTGGTCGTCGCCAACTTCGCGGATAGCGGAATTTTTCTTCGCAACAATGGGGGCAACGCCATCCAAGGCAACATCATTGGCACTGACGGCTCTGGATCCATTGCGCAAGGCAACGGTCTGCGGTCGCCGCCGCTAGGATCGTTTTCGTGGGGAGGAGATGCCGCCGTGAAACTCGTGTTGTCATCCGACAATCTCATTGGCGGAACCAGTCCCGCGGCGCGAAACCTCATTTCGGGGAACCTCCTCGGCATTCGCATTGATCCGGGTGACCGGAATCGCATTCAAGGGAACTTGATTGGCACCGACGCCAGCGGAACCCGCGCGGTTCCGAATTTGCAGGCCGGGATCGCTATCTTCGGCACTCAGGACGGCTATGAATCTATTGGAAATGTCATCGGCGGCGGCGCTCCCGGGGCCGGTAACCTGATCTCCGGAAACCGAAAACCCGACCCGGTGAATTGGTGGGACGGAGGCTATGGGATTTGGGTCCAAGATCGCGGAGGCGCGGTCATCCAAGGCAACAAGATTGGCACAGATGTAACGGGCAAGCTCCCTCTTGGAAATCAGCACGGAGCGGTTGTGACCGAGTATGATCTCGCGGTCGGCGCACTTGGCGCCCTAGTTGGGGGCACGGGCCCCGGGGAAGGGAATCTGATCTCTGGCAATGAGCACACGGGATTGATGCTTGGTGGGACTGCCAGGAAGGTCGTGCAAAGCAATTTGATTGGAACCGACGTGGGAGGAAGTCAACCGCTGGGCAATGGTGACGACGGCATCCTCTTGGCATTCGCGGCAGATTGCCTGATTGGCGGGACGATCTCGGAGGCGCGGAATGTCATTTCATGCAACGGGAATTCCGGTGTCAATATGGTAGGGGATGGTGCGGACCACAATGCGGTTCAGGGCAATTTCATCGGCACCGACATCACCGGTACCCGAGGTCTGTTCGGACAACCCCAAGGAATCATGATTCAAGGCAGGGCGAACAACTTGATTGGCGGCCTCCCTCTTGGTGCGCGCAATGTCATCTCTGGAAACGGCGTTGGCGTGTGGATCAGCGGCTCCGACAACAAAGTCCAAGGCAACTTTATTGGAACTGACGTCAGCGGCAGAGTGGCGCTGGGCAACGGTGCCGGCGTTTACCTGGGAATTGCCGCCGGAACTTCCATCGGCGGTGTCGAGCCAGGCGCCGGAAATCTCATCTCCGGCAACAACCTTCCGAGTGGCTACGCCGGTGGCTTGTATTTGAACGGGGCGGGGGTCACTGGAACTCGGGTGCAAGGCAACCTCATCGGCACCGACATCACAGGCACCCTCCCTCTGGCCAACACTGTCGGCATGACGATCGACAACTCGTCTGACAACGCCATCGGTGGATCCGAACCAGCCACCGCCAACCGCATCGCCCACAGCCTCTATTATGGTATCTGGGTGACTGGAGATGCGGCGGTGAGGAACTCCATCCGTGGCAATTCCATTTTCGACAACGGACTCTCGGATCCATCTTCGTTTTCACTCTTGGGGCTCGATCTAAGTAGCAGCGGGCTAGGGGTTACTCCCAATGATGTCGGCGACGCTGACACAGGGCCGAACAACCTCCAAAACTTCCCGACAATCACTTCCGCCTCGACCTCGCCCGGAAATGTTCAGATTCAGGGCATGCTCAACAGCACGCCCAACACGACCTTCACCCTCGACTTCTACGCCAACCATGTCGCGCATGCTTCTGGTTACGGCGAAGGCGAAACCTACCTCGGTGCTGCCACCGTTACCACCGACCCTAGCGGCAATGCGAGTTTTAACGTCACCCTACCCCTTCCGCCGGCCGCTGGTCAGATCATCACAGCCACCGCCACCGATCCGGCCGGCAACACTTCCGAGTTCTCGCAAACGCTGCGATCCTTCCCGGCGGACGCCTGCGGATACGACCTCCAAGTCACAGTGGGTTATGAGTTTGGCGGCTGCAGTAGTTCAGGGCAGCCAGGGTATTGTGCCAATCCAGATGCCGGCTTCGTTATCATCAAGAACAACGGGCCGGCACCGTTCGTGGGTGAATTGCGGTTGGATGGCGTTTCTGGTTTTGGCTCTTATGGTCACCAAGAGATCCATGATACAACCGGAGTTGGTTATGTTCTGGCTCCAGGGGCTTCTTTCAGGCTGGAGGCCGGAGATGAGAGCAGCAATTACGGCGGTTGGAACAAGGTTTGCAACGGACCGGACAATGGTTTGCTTCTGTCCATCATCGGAAAGTCCGCCGGTCTGGACATCAACTATCGAGTTTTTGACAAGGACATCCACTCGGGGGTTTTCCGCGACATTCACGCGTCTCCATCACAGGAGACCGGCACGCCGCTCCTCTCGGATTCACACATTCTCCAAGGGGGTGATCCTTCCGGCGGAGACACTGGCGACACTTTCGAAGTGGCTCAAGCTCACGCCATCTTCCACATTCAAGCGGCCTGTAGCGATCCTTGCACGCTCATTTGTCCCGGTAATATCACGGTGTGCGATGACAAGGGGCAGTGCGGCGCCGTGGTCACTTTTGTGAGTCCCAGCCTCTCCGGCGGCTGCCAGGGTGTGACGATTTCCTGCTCGCCTGCATCAGGTTCTTTCTTCCCGGTCGGGAGCACGAGCGTCAACTGCACTGCGACGGATGGCTCCGGAAACGTGGTGACCTCTTGCTCGTTTACCGTCACGGTTACCGAGACCGACCCGCCGCCGGTTGCCTGCCCGAAGGATATCACCGTTGGCAACGATCCCGGCCAGTGTGGTGCTATCGTGAACTACCGCAATGTTCAGAGCCAATCAGACGACTTCAACGACGGGAACGATGACGGCTGGACGCGGCTTTCGCCGGGGACGGTGCCTGCAGTGTTCACCTTTCCCAACGGCGGCTATCGCTTCCAGACAACGACTCCAAGCGGCAACGCCAATGAGCCCGGCCGCGTAGAGAGCCTCAGGGAGGATGTCACCTACAGCGACTTCTATCTCAGCGTCGATCTGGTGGACTGGAAAGAGGACACGCGACAACTTTTCGGCCTCCTGGCACGGATCAGCACACCGGGGCATTACACCACCCGGGGTTATGCGTTTTACTATGATCGTGGCAATGCACGTGGAAGTGGAGTCACCCCGACCAGCGGTTTCGTGGTCCTTTCACGAGTCTTCAATGAAGGTGGCAGCGGAGTTTCATCAGCCGGCATTCACCTGGATCCTGCAAAGGACTACCGGTTTGTGTTCATCGGAAAAGGGCCTCATTTGGAAGGGCGAATCTACGAATTACCCAACATCTGCACCCCCGTGCTCACCATCACCGGCACCGACGCCACCTACACCAGCGGCTATAGCGGTTTGGTCGTCTATGACAACTCTGGGGGCTTGGGAGTCACGGATGTGACCTTTGACAATTACTTCGCATCCGAGGTCGAACCGCTGAGCGACTGTGCCAACTGCAGCCCGGCTTCCGGCTCGTTCTTCCCGGTGGGCACAACCACGGTCACTTGCACCGAAGCCAATGGCTGCGGCACGATCGTTCATCAATGCACTTTCACTGTGACCGTGCGGGATAACACCCCGCCCGTCATCACGACCTGTCTGCCAGCGGTTTCGGTTCCGTTTGGCGGCGTGCCGGCGGCGGCCACTACTGTGACAGAGTTCCAGAGTCAGGGCGGTGCCGTTTCCGACAACTGCGGCCTCGCCCCGGCGATGACCAGTTCGGATTCCGTGGCCGGCCTTTGCCCGACCATCGTCACCCGCACTTACACGGTCAAGGATACCAGTGGCAACCCCGCCACCTGCCAGCAGACCATCACGGTGAACAATCTGTTTGCCGGGGACGGCATCGTCTGGCACCAGCCGCTGGCCCGCAACGGCGCGAGCGAAGACACCGATCCCAGCGCCGGCGGCACGCTCAAGTATCGCTTCAAGCTGGGCAGCACCATTCCGATCCAGATCCATGCGCAGGGCTGTAGCGCGGATGTGACGGCAAACGCGAACGTCATCGGCAAGGTCGTGGTCTTTGGCGATTCGAACTGCGACGGCGTGGCCGACGGCAACGCCCTGGCGATCGACTACAATGGCGTTGGCGAAGCCGGCGGGATCATGGACAAGATTGATGGCCACTTAAAATTCAATCTCGACACCAAGAAGCTGCCGCAGACCACCAAATGTTATCTGCTGCAGGTGACGGTCACTGACACCAGCACCGGCGAGTCGCGTTCCGAAATGATTCCCGTGCAGGCGAAGTAAACCGAACCTGCCGCAAGTGCCACGCATCGGCGGGTGGCATTATGGAAGATCAACAGGCCCCGTGCGCGACATCGCTGGCGGGGCCTTCCGCGTCAGACGGATAAATAAAAAACATCCAGATGAAAATTTCAAAAATGTTGTTGGCAGTGGTGGTCGTCGCCACGCTCGTGCTGGCGGCGCTTGTTTTTCGAGGCCGTCAACCACATTCGACTGAAGCCGCGGTGGAGAGCCCTCAACCGGTTGAAGCCTCGGCACCGCTGGCGTCGTCCCCAGTGGACCGCGTGGTGGCGAAGCCGGTGGCTGCTCCCGTGGCCACGCCGGCCAGACCCGCTGGTGTGGCTCTGCCCGCGACCCCCATTCAATCCGTCAATCTGATGCGGGTGAGCGCCACCCAGGTGTTGGGCCGGGTCAACGGCAAGCTGATCCAACTCAAAGACCTGGTCCCGGTGCAGCCCGGCGAGACGGAAAAGAGCATGACGCCGGAGCAGTATCAGTCCCGATTGGAGCGGGCCATCGAGGCCGAGCTGGTGTTCCAGGAGGCCGGCCGTCAGGCGGTAGGTTTGACTCCGCAGCAACAGCAGCGGTTGGACAAGATCGCGCAGGACCACGCGGCCACATTGGAGGAATACAAGAAGCAGGGCATCTCGTGGAGTTCAGTCGGCGCAGCGCAACTGGAGTTTGAGAAACGGCTGCTGTCTGCGCAGATGCTGCAACAGAACCTGGTCGTCAAAAAAGCAGCCGTGGTCCCGAGTCCAGAGCCCGAAATGCAGTCCCGCTATGAGCAGGCGCGGCGCGAGCTGCTCGGTCAACTCCGGGCGGGCGCCAATATTACCGAGACAGTCCCAGCACTGTAGCCCCGGGGAATTTGATGGACTTCAAATCCCTCCTCCCAAGGCTGGCCGGTGTCGGACACGGTCAATTCCCTCCTCACAACCAGCCGTTCGACATCGATTTGATTTTTTGAGTTTCGTGTTGTCATCGTACAGCCTTGTCCGTCCATTCCTTCTGCGATCCCTCGATCCGCAATGGGCCGGCGACTTCTTTACCGTCGCGGACAACCATATAGGCATCGGCGCCGGCAACGCTGTCCCAGCGGAGTCGCGCCAGTCCTTTGGCTTTTGTGGCGGGTGAAGCAGCCGTGCGACTACCTTGGACGCCAACGGCAATTATCGCATATTTATGTTCGCCCGAACCATCGTCGCTGATCACCGTGGGTGCGGCGGGAGTCGGAATCATCGCTTGATGTATTTCGCCACCCCAGAGTTGCAGGACATCTTTGGGATAAGGCAATCCACCGCCGCCATAACCGCCGCCGCCGAGGGACATCATCCCCTGTCCGATCAGTGCATCGGTCAGCGGCTCGTTGTGTCGTGGCCGGTAGGTCTGAAAGCGGAGCCGTCCGGGATGGTTTCCGCCCGTCAACTCCTTTGGTGGCATTTGGGAAGGCTCAAGGCCCTCGCCTTGGATGATCGCCATTTGTCGCCACGCGCCATCGATCCAGACGTTCCATGAGATGTGCCCCGGCGAGCCTCGCACGCTGCCATCTTTCTCAAGGGCATGAAACCGGTCGTCGAATGGATCATCAATCTCTCCCTTGATCAACCGGCTGCGGACCCACAGCCCTCCCGGTCCATCCCACAGCGAGCGCGCATAGATGCCGCGAGGAATCGCCTGCGCTTCAAATCCCTTCTCCCACGGCTGGCCGCTATCGGACACGATCAATTCCTTCCTCACGATCAACCGTTCGACATCGATTTGCTTTTTGAGTTTGGCGTTGCCCTCCTCCAACGCCGCGACTCTCTTCTTCAATGCTTCGACGTCCCGCTTGAGCGCGTCGAGATTTTCATCGGCGATTACGGCAGAGGCAAACAACATCATCGTGGACGTTAGCAGAATAATTGTTTTCATGATTGAAGTTTCGTTTGTGGTGAACATGCGCAGGATAATGTCATGGCGCGGTCTGGCTGCAACCCAAGGATCGCACGCTGCCCGAGCACGTATCGCAGCCGTCCTCGGCTGCGGGTTTGCGGGGCGTCCGCGCCCCGTGGACCGGGCTTGGCCGCGAGACGCGGCCAGAACTCGCAGGCGGGGACGCCTGCGTTACGGTGCCAGGGCGAGGATGTGCAGGAATGGTGAGCCAACTTCACAGCGACATTGACATGGAGGCGTTGAAATGCGAATCATCTTGTAATTCACAGGCCTGAGTGGTCCCGCGTATGGAACTGTCAAATCAAAGGCAAGTTCTCGGTACAGTTGCAACCGACAGTGCTGTGTGCCCGAGCGCCTTCACGCTCATCGAACTGCTGGTGGTCATTGCCATCATTGCCATTCTCGCCGGGCTGTTGTTGCCCGCGTTGAGCAAGGCCAAGGAAAAGGCAAAACGCATCGCTTGTCTCAACAATGCGCGCCAGGTCGGGTTTGCTTCCCAGATGTACACCACGGATTACGGAAAGATTCTAAATCCGGGCGTGGATGACATCACTGACTTCAACAGCCCGTTTGCGCCCGACAACCCGCTCAAACTGTTCAAGCAGTATGTGGGAGTCAAGGACCCCATTGGCCGGCCGCAGGTTTATATTTGTCCCGCCGCCAAGCCAATGAAAACGCCAACTTACGCGCCGAGCGTGTACAGTGCCACTGATTTGATCCTCAGCCAATTGGTTCTTAACAAGGGAGTGGACAAGGTCCGTGTTCCGGCGCGGACTGTATTCATCCAGGAGCATTACGTGTTGATGAACCTTTCCGGTTTTGAACCGGAAGATATCAACCGGCCAAACAGCGCCGACGCCTACACGCAATGGCATACGTGGACCGCCTCCAGTTCCTCCGAATGGAGCGGGCCGCCAGGACGCGAGCATTATAACAACCTCCATGAGCAGGGTGGCAATCTGGTCTCCTGCGACGGCCACGCCGAATACCGGAAGAACAAGCAGACCTCGAGTCTCGATTGGGGCCTTGTGGATCAAAAGCTGAATGATTCGCCCTGGCAGCCGAACGAAGGCCACTCGCGGGCGCCCTATTATTACAAATAACTGAAAGGGTCTGGTGAGCCATGATGAAATTGGCGAACGTCTTCTTTTGCCTGGGGATTGCGGGATGCGCCCTTGGCCTTCTCGCTTGCCAGAAGGAAGCCCGCGTTGACGCCAGCCGATCCTTGGAACAGTCATTTCAGTCATCGGAGCCGGAAGTCAAGGAGGCCATCGCTGCTGCCACCGCAAGCCTGAAGGCGGGAGATTACACGGACATGGCGCGGGCATTGAACCCGGTGCTGACGGGCCGCGAGCTTACGCCACCGCAACGAGAAGCGGCCGGACAATTGTTCCAGCAAATCAATCAAGTACTGGCGGCGAACCCCAAACTCGACTCCAAGGAATTGTACGAGTTACGCGTAAAATTACGCCAGGCCGCCACCGGAGGGAAGCGGTTCTGATCTCATAAACGCGTCGCTTTTCAATGTGAGAAGACAGAGGCGGGTTGTGCTTGTGTTCAGTTGTCTCTTATGGCTTCCTTTCCCGCGGCCCTGAAAAGACTGGATTGATCATGAAAAGACTCTACCCGAAGCTGAAGTCGTTACCCATCTTGATACTCACCGCCTTTTCCACCCTTGGATTCACAACTACGGCCCACGGCGAAGTTGCAGGCGTGCAGCACGTCGTCATAATCGGTTGCGACGGGATGAGTCCGAACGGAGTGTTGAAGGCAAAGACGCCTGTGATGCGCCAACTCATGAAGGAGGGCGCTTACACTTTGCACGCGCGCGGCGTGATGCCGACTTCCAGCAGCCCCAACTGGGCTTCGATGATCATGGGCGCGGGACCGGAGCAACACGGCGTCACTTCCAACGATTGGGAGACGAACAAATTCGACATCACCCCCATCGCCGTTGGTTCGGGCGGAATTTTTCCCACCATCTTTGGTTTGCTGCGCGACCAACGACCGAAGTCGGTCATCGCCTGTTTTCACGACTGGGATGGCTTCGGGCGATTGTTTGAAAGAAAGGCAGCAGACATGATCGAGGACAGCGACGGGCCGACGAACGCCGTGGAACATGCCGTGGCGTACATTCGCCAGAAGAAACCGACGTTCACATTCATCCACCTCGATCACGTGGATCATGTCGGCCATCAGATTGGCCACGGCACGCCGGAATATTTTGCGTCAGTGGAGGTGGCGGACAAATTGATCGGAGAAGTGATTCAAGGGTTGAAGGACGCCAACATCTGGAAACAAACCATCCTCCTCATCACTGCTGACCACGGCGGAGTTGGTAAGGGTCATGGCGGTGCAACGATGGCTGAAATTGAAATCCCGTGGATCATCGTCGGCCCTGGTGTTGCCGTCGGCAGGGAAATCAAAAGACCGGTCAACACTTACGACACCGCCGTTACTGTCGCCTACATTTTCGGACTGCGTCCGCCCGAATGCTGGATTGGCAAACCAGTAATGGACGCCTTCAAAGTCTCCCGCTGACCACTGCCTAGCTGGAATAATGGACGCCGCTTCATCACTCCCGACCGCGAAGGACAAACTCCTTTTTACGCCCGGCCCGCTGACCACCAGCCTCACGGTCAAACAGGCGATGCTGCGGGACGCCGGCTCCTGGCATTTCGAGTTCAACGCCGTGGTTGCGCGCGTGCGTGAAACACTGCTCGCCCTGGCCGGTGTTTCGCGCGAAGCCGGCTACGAATGTGTTCTCCTTCAAGGCAGCGGCACGTTCGGCGTGGAGGCGGTCTTCGCCACCTGCGTTCCGCCCAACGGCAAGGTCGCTGTCCTGGCCAACGGCGCTTACGGCGAACGCATCGTGCTGATGCTCCAACAGGCGAAAATTGATCACGTCGTTCTCCGCACGCCCGAGGACACGCCGAATGATCCCGCTGCGCTCGAACGCACTTTGACTGCGGACAGATCAATCACCCACGTCGCCGTGGTTCACTGCGAAACTACCACTGGGATTCTGAATCCAATCAACGAGATCGGCCAAATTGTCAAACAACACGGTCGCGCCTACATCGTGGACGCAATGAGCAGTTTTGGGGGGATGCCTATCGATTTTGCCGCGGCTGGAATCGATTTTCTCATCTCGTCCGCCAACAAGTGCATCGAGGGGGTGCCTGGATTCACTTTCGTTATTGCCCGTCGTCCGTCACTACTCGCCAACGAAGGACACGGACGCAGTCTCAGCCTCGATCTGGTCGGTCAGTTGAGAGCATTTGAGAAAAGCGGGCAATTCCGTTACACGCCACCAACGCATTCAATTCTCGCTTTCGACCAGACATTGCGCGAACTGGATCAGGAAGGCGGCGTCGCCGCGCGCGGCGCTCGGTATCATCGCAATCACGAGGTGCTCGTGGAAGGGATGAAAAAAATTGGCTTCCGGGTTTTTCTCGATCCAACATTACAGAGCTACATCATCACCTCGTTCTATTTTCCGAATGATCCCAAGTTCACGTTCAACGAATTTTATCGGCGGTTGAGCGACAAAGGCTTCATCATCTATCCAGGCAAAATCAGTCAGGCGGACACGTTTCGCATCGGTAACATCGGGCGCATCTTTGAATCCGACATCCGCGCCCTTTTGCTGGCCATCGGCGAAACGGTGAAAGAGATGGGGTTGCAGATGAACAAATGAACGCCGGCTTCCGAGAGCGAGCTGTGCAGGCACTTCCCGCTGGCGTAAGTTACCCTTTCCTTGTTCGCGACAGCCGGGCGGTTGGCCCTCAAAAAATGCGGATTGACCTTGAATCTATGATCTCCACTGTTGATCTTTCGCGAGCACATTTGCAGAAACTGTAAATGCACCGATCAACTACAACCGAACGAATAGAAATTCCATGAGCGCCAATGCCAATTTTGTTTTCAAGCGAAGCTACCGGGGCAAAGTCTCCGCCCTCATCCTCGACTGGAGCGGCACCACGGCCGACGCCTACGTCATCGCCCCGGCGGTGGTGTTTGTCGAGGTGTTTAAGAACCAAGGGGTCGAAATTTCAATGGAGGAAGCCCGCGGGCCAATGGGGCTGCGAAAAGACCTGCACATCAAGGCGCTGACGGAAGACCCTGTCATCCGCGAGCGTTGGAAGGGCGTCCACGGCAAGTATCCGAATCAAGCTGACGTGGACCGCATGTTCACGGATTTTGTTCCGGCGCAACTGGCCTGTCTGCCGAAGTACACCAAGTTGCTGCCCGGCGTAGCCAACGTCATCAAGCGACTTCAGGCGAAGGGCATCAAGATCGGCAGTTCCACGGGCTTCACGCGCCCGATGGTGGATGTCCTGGAGAAAGCGGCGAAGAAACAGGGCTACGTGCCCGACGCGTCGGTTGCCGGCGACGAAGTGGTGCACGGCGCGCGCCCGCGACCCTTTATGGTTTACCGCAACCTTGATCTGCTGGACGCCTGGCCCATCGAATCCGTGATCAAGGTGGATGACACGATCAGCGGCGTCGGTGAAGGCTTGAACGCCGGTTGCTGGGCCGTGGGCGTGGCGCGCTACAGCAATTACATGAACATCAACTCGCTTGAGGAAGAAGCCACGTTGTCCAAGCAGGAGATCCAACGCCGCCTGGAACAGACGCGCGAAATCTTGCGCAAAGCCGGCGCGCACTACGTCATTGACAGCCTCGCCGACATTGAAGCGGTCATCGAAGACGTCAACGGTCGCCTCGCGCGCGGCGAGAAACCTTGAGCGCGAAATTAGAGCTGCCATGTCCCGACTTCTGACAACCGCATTCCTTGCCTTATTCGTAAGCGGCCTCACCGCAGGTGAACCCAACTGGCCGCAGTTTCGCGGCCCGCGCGGTGACGGTTCAAGCTCCGCCGAGCATGTCCCCGTAACATGGAGCGAGACCAACAACATTGCCTGGAAAGTCAGCCTGCCCGGGCGCGGCCGGTCATCGCCTGTGGTGATAGGCGACCGTATTTGGCTGACACTGGCGGTTGAACAAGGCGTCGTGCGGAAGAAGATCGAAGGCGACGATATGCAGACGGCGGAACATGTCTCGCTCGAAGCGGTATGCCTCGACGCGCTCAACGGAAAAATCCTCTGGCGAATGCAACTCTTCGATGTGGACAAGCCTGCACCGGTCCACTGGTTCAACAGTTGGGCGACACCAACGCCAGTCGTGGAAGCGGAACGACTTTATTGCGACTTTGGAACTTTCGGCACCGCCGCCGTGGACACCAGAACGGGCAAAGTGATTTGGAAAACTCAATTGCCCGTGGATCACCAGGTCGGGCCGGGCAGTTCGCCGGTACTTTATCAGAACCTGCTTGTGCTCGTGCGCGACGGTCGTGACGCCCAATACCTCGCCGCGCTCGACACAAAAACAGGCAATCAAGTCTGGCGTACCGAGCGTCCACCGATTAACGCTTCAAGTGGCAACTTGAAGAAATCATTTGTTACGCCGCTGCTCGTCAACGCAGCGGGCCATACGCAGTTGATTTCGCCCGGAGCGCATTGGGTCGTTTCCTACAACCCCGCCACCGGCAAGGAATTCTGGCGGGCGCGCCACGGCAATGGATTTTCAATCGGTTCGTGCCCTGTGTTCGCCGATGGCGTGACCTACTTCAGCACCGGCTGCATGAAGCCGCAACTCTGCGCGTTCCGCGCCGATGGCGAAGGCGACGTCACCACGACTCACGCCATCTGGAAGACGTTGCGCCAGGTGCCCGTCATGTCCTCGCCTCTGCTACAAAACGACACGCTTTATTGGACCTCGGACGACGGCATGGCGAACTGCGCCAATACCAAAGATGGCGAGGCGTACTGGCAGGAGCGGCTGAACCAGCAGCACCTCGCGTCGCCCTTGTTGGCCGAGGAGCGAATTTATTTCTTTGGCATGGAAGGCAAGTGCACGGTCGTCAAGGCGGACAAGAAGTTTGAGAAACTCGCGGAGAATCAGCTTGAAGGCACGGTGGTGGCAACCCCCGCCATCGTTGACCAAGCCATCTATCTGCGGACGGACAGCCATCTCTACCGGATCGGCAAGAAGTAACCCGCCCGCTGTGCGGCAGGGGTAGGAACACCCTAAGCCGTAACGATGCAGACCGACGAACCCCTCACCCTCACCCTCTCCCCATCGGATGGGGAGAGGGAACGCATTCCCGCGTACGGACGACACGCACCGTTCGGTGATTCGCCGCAACGTCGCCGGAGTTTCACCCTCTCCCCGTCGGACGGGGAGAGGGCCGGGGTGAGGGGCGTGTTCAACTGCATCGTTACGGCTAAAGGGTGGACACCGAACTGTCGCGGCTCTGTTTGGTGTCCGCCCTTTAGGGTGTTGCGGCTGCAGCAAGCTGTGGTGGCGTTGCCCGGATGCGACGGATTGAAGGCTTCATCAAAGCAATGAATTGCCTGCCGACGGCGAAACCGGCTACGCTGCCATCCTGAAAGCCATGAATGATTCGTTCGACCATCTAAAATCGGAAGGCGACTTGAACATCTCGCCGCAACGTAAATCGTGGTCGGCGAAACATATCAACGCCGAAACGCGCCACTGGTTGGAAGAGGACGCGAAATATTTTCTGCATCAATCACTCTCCACTCCCTGCCTGAATGTTTTGAAGAGTTGCAACGGCGCAAGCGTAGAAGACTTGCAAGGGCGGCAGCTCTTGGATTTTCACGGCAACAACGTTCACCAGGTCGGCTTCAGTCATCCGCGCGTCATCGAAGCCATCACGGCGCAAATGAAGGAGCTTTCTTTTTGCACCCGACGCTACACCAACCTGCCGGCGATCAAGCTCGCGAAGAAACTCACTGAGCTTGCACCCGGAAATTTGAACCGAGTGTTGTTCGCTCCCGGCGGCACCAGCGCCATTGGCATGGCGTTGAAGCTGGCGCGTGTGGCTACCGGTCGCTTCAAAACCATTTCGATGTGGGATTCCTTTCACGGTGCGTCGCTCGATGCCATTTCGGTTGGTGGTGAGGCGATTTTCCGCAGCGGCATCGGCCCGTTGCTGCCCGGATGCGAACACGTTCCGCCGCCGGACAATCGTCATTGCCCGTTCAAGTGCGGTGACGCCTGCAATCTCAAATGCGCCGACTACATCGAGTATGTGCTGGAGAAAGAAGGCGATGTCGCTGCGGTCATCGGCGAAACCGTCCGCAGCACGCCGTTCATTCCACCGCCCGATTATTGGAAACGCGTCCGCGCTGCCTGCGACAAGCACGGCGCGTTGTTGATCCTTGACGAAATTCCGCATTGCCTCGGCCGCACGGGAAAAATGTTCACCTGCGAACATTTCGATGTCGTTCCCGACATGCTCGTGATCGGCAAAGGGCTGGGCGGCGGCATTTTTCCGCTGGCGGCGTTGATCGCGCGCGCGGATTTGAACAAGGCGATGGCGCACAAGGCGCTCGGCCATTACACGCACGAAAAAAATCCGGTCGCTTGCGCCGCCGCTCTGGCAACCATTGAAGTCATCGAAAGCGGGGGTTTGTTGCAGAACGCCACCAGGCTTGGCAAATACGCCGGGGACCAGATGCGTGGCATGATGAAAAAGCACCCGTTGATCGGCGACGTGCGCGGATTGGGTCTGTTGATGGGCATCGAGCTGGTGAACAATCGGAAGACGATGGAACGCGCCGCCGATGAAGCCGAGCAAGTGATGTATCACGCGTTGAGCAAGGGGCTGAATTTCAAACTGACGATGGGCAACATCCTCACCCTGACGCCCGCCTTGACCATCACGAAGCCGCAGATGGACAAAGCGCTGGCAATCATCAGCGACGCTCTCAATGAAATTGAATTGCACAAGCAAATCAAAAGGTAACCGTCGCAAGCCAGCTCTGGTTTGAAACGTCGTAGCGGCGGGCGTCCCGCCAGACGTAGAAACCGGCATCTTGCATCAAGCGCGGTTTCTCGCCTGAACTGCACCGGCAGCAGTCGTGCTGAACCCTTAACCTGCTCGAATAATTCTTGATGGAAAATCGCAAGTCTGGTGTTGTGAACACATGATAAAGAGAGACTGGAACAAGTCACCCGTGCATCAGCCCACGCATACCGTTCTGCTCAAATGAAATGTTGGGCAGCGTTGGCACTTGAAAGCAAAAGACATCGTATGAGCGATGACATCAATCAAGAGATATTGACTGAACTACGTAAGGTGACTTCCCTGACTCGGCGCATGTTTTACTTGATACTGGCTTTGGTCATCGTGTCGGCCCTGTCTGTGCTCGTTGATCAACATTCCCGGAATTCCTCTCAGGCAGACTCTTGGGCGGAGGTCACGTCTGCGGTGAGACGGCAAGATTTCCCGAAAGCTTTCTCTTTGGCCAAGGCGCTGGTTGCTCGCCAGCCCAATTATAATTACGGCCAGGCATACCTTGGAGCCATCTATTTGGCGATGAACGATATTACGAACGCCGAGGTACACTATTCACGAGCTTACGAATTGTTCCCGGACGAAGAGAGCGCCAAGCATTTGGCGGCGGTTCGGAAACGGCTGGCGGCGGCGAATGACTTGAAGCTGCTGTCGAAATGAAACGAACACTACCTGATTACCCCGTGGGATTCGGATGCGCATTTCTCGATCAACTCTACTCGCCTGCCCCGGTCGCATAGCTTGTTTGTTGATACAACCGCCACATTATTTGACAAACGCTTGATTCAACGAATCCTCTCCCATCAGTGAACTGATTTTCAAACGATGAGCGCAAACCCATTCATTTGTGGAGTGATCGAAGGTTTTTATGGCCGCCCGTGGACCGGGCTGCAGCGACGGCGATTGTTCGGCTGGCTGCAACAATGGGGCATGAACACTTACATGTATGCGCCCAAGGACGACATCAAACATCGCGCGTTGTGGCGGGAACCATACGACGATGCCGAAGCCGCCGAACTCAAAGGCCTCATCGCCGATTGCCAGGCGCGCAACATTGACTTTGTTTATGCCATCGCGCCGGGACTTGACATCGAATACGGCGTCGATGCTTCTGCGCTGCTGAACAAGCTGCGACAGGTGGCGGGGCTGGGCGCGCGCTCGTTCGCCATCCTCTTCGACGATATTTCACATCGAATGAGGGCTGCGGACGCCGGTCGCTTTGCCACTTTTGCCGAGGCGCAAAGCAAGATCACGAACGCCGTGTTCCATTTGCTGCGCGACGAGATCGAATCAGCGCGGCTCTGGTTTTGTCCCACGCCCTATTGCGGTCGCATGGCCGGGCACGCGGTGAAGAAGTGCGATTATCTGCGCGAGATCGGCGAACGATTGGATCGCGACATTGATATTTTTTGGACCGGGCCGGAGATTGTATCCGAAACCATTTCCCGGGCCTCCATGCGCGAGTTGCAAACCGTCCTGAAGCGCAAGCCGCTCCTCTGGGACAATCTTCACGCGAACGATTACGATTTGCGCCGGATTTATCTTGGCCCGTACGCCGGTCGCCCGCCGCAGTTGCGCGCCGAGGTCCGCGGCATCCTGAGCAATCCGAACTGCGAGTTCGCTGCGAACTTTGTCCCGTTGCGGACACTCGGCCTGTATGCGCGAGCCGGGAAAGATTGGCAACCGCGAAAAGCGTTTCGACAAGCGTTGACGGAATGGTTGCCGGAGTTCGCCAGTCGTGCGAAAGACTCCGTGACGCTCCGCGATCTGAAGTTGCTGGGCGATCTGTTTTATCTGCCATACGAATCCGGCAAGCGGGCGACTCAATTGTTGAATGATTTTGAATTCCTGTTGCGAACACCTCCGAACCGCTGGGGCAAAACGCTCACGCGTTTCGACCAGACGTGCCAGGAGATCGTGGCGTTGTTCGCGAAAGTGACCGAACTGGACGACCGCGAATTGTGTTACTCGCTTTACCGGCATCTGTGGGAGATCAAGGAGGAGGCGGTCTTGCTGCGCGCTTATTTGCATTGGCTGAAATCTAAGCCAAAACGCGGCGAGAAGTTTTCCTCCGGAGAACATCGTCCCAAAGTCTATCGCGGCGGATTGGTCGCGGCGTTACAGCGCCTGTTGCCCATGGATGAATCCGGTTATTTTTCGCACGCCCTTGGCAAGAGGACTCGAAACAGGTAATAGAAACCGCGTATGATTTTCTGGCGCTTCAAATGTGCCCTCACCCGGCCTCCGGCCACCCTCTCCCCCTCGGAGGGGGAGAGGGCAGGGTGAGGGGGGCGCACAGAACTTTAGGATTAGAATCTTGCCGAGTATCATCCCTAACGAGCATAATACTTTCAGCCATGTTACCTGAAGGATTCCAGATTCGACGCTATCTACCGCGGGATGAAGACGCGGTTTATGAAGTTTGCCTGAAAACCGGTGACAGCGGCAAAGATGGCACGCACCTCTACGACGATCCCAAAGCCCTCGGTCATATCTATGTCGGGCCATACATCCATCTCGAGCCGGAACTTGCGTTCGTGCTGGAAGACAAGGAAGGGGTTTGCGGCTATGTGATGGGCGTGTTGGACTCGAAAAAGTTTTATCAGGCGTTCGTGGACAAATGGCTACCCGGAATCCGCCAGCGCCATCCGGAACCAACCGGCGATCCGGCCACGTGGACTCCCACGCAGAAGCTTTACCATCAGTATTACCATCCAGATGTGTTTTGCCCCGAGCCGTACGATCAATACCCGTCGCATCTGCACATCGACCTGATGCCGCGCGTGCAAGGTCGCGGATTGGGGAATGACATGATGCGCGTGCTACTGGAGGAACTTGCAGCGCAAAAAACTCCCGGCGTTCATCTCGGAATGGCGCCATCCAACGCGCGCGCAGAAAAGTTTTACAAGAAGCTCGGCTTCCACGAGCTGCTGCGAACCAGCGACTCGCTTTACCTCGGCAAACAGTTTCCTTAACCGGCGATGGTTCGTCCGCTTCGTAGCCGCCGACGTGAGAAGGCGGAATTTTTAGAAACACCGTCAATAGTTCCGCCTTGTTACCTCGGCGGCTACAGCATCGCTCAGCGAAGTTGATCGGCGTTGGCAACAACCTTCTGGATCGCTTGCGCTACCAAACGAATTCTATCTTCATTCGCCAGCAAGACATTCTGCGGAATCCAGACCGCGTCCCGGCAAACCTGCTCACAAACGGGGCATTGCACTTTGGTATAATCGACTCCTTTGCCGAAGAGCGGCGCACTGATGCCGTTGGCCGGTCCTTGATTTGCGTTGCGGAAGACGCCATTGGCGTAAAGTGGCTGATACCAACCTTTGGATGCGGGTACACCCTCGGCAATCAAGGCATCGAGAAACTTGTCGCGTGAAACACTCAACATCTTCTCGTCCACCCGGAAGATATACATGTGATAACTGCGGCGGGTCATGCGAGGCTCCGGCGCGAGCAAACGAATCCCCGGCACCTCGCGCAACTCACGGTCGAGGATTTGCGCGTTGGCCTGGCGTTTGAGTGTTTGCTTTTCGAGCCGGCTAAGTTGCGCCAGCAAAACGGCCGCTTGAAATTCCGTCATGCGCAGGTTGCTGCCGAGGTAGTCGTGGTCATACCATGCCGACCCCTTGCGCCGGCCGCAGTGCGAGTAACTGCGACAAAGATCCGCCAACGCCTCGTCGTTCGTGACAAAGATGCCACCTTCGCCCGCCGTGATGTTTTTCGTAACCTGAAAGCTGAACGTCCCACCTTCGCCGAGCGTCCCCGTCCCCTGCCCTTTCCATTGCGTGCCCCACGAATGCGCCGCGTCTTCGAGCACGCGCAGTTTGTGTTTGCGCGCAATCGCGTTCAAGCGATCCATGTCCGCCACGTAACCGCCGACATGCACGGGAATGATCGCCTTCGTTCGCGGTGTCAACTGGCGCTCCACGTCGTCGGGGTCCATGCAAAGTGTGTCGGGTTGGATGTCCGCAAAAACCGGAATTGCACCAACAGTAACAACGGCGCTGGCCGTGGCGATGAACGTGTACGGCGGCACGATGACTTCGTCACCCGGCAGAACACCCAATCCACGCAACGCCATTTCGATGGCCGCGGTGCCATTCGTGCAAGAAACGCCGAAGCGCGCCATCTGAAACGCGGCGAACTCCGCCTCGAACTGGCGGACTTTCTCACCGTACCACCACTTGCGGGATTCCAGGACGCCCAACAATTGTTTGCGTTCGGCGTTGTCAAAGGCTGGCCAGACCTGCCACTTGACCGGGCAGACAGGCTTGCCGCCGCTGATGGCAAGCGTGCTTGGTTGACCTTTGACGGTGGCTTTTGTTCGTTTGGTTGCGGGTCGCTTCATCATGCTGGTTGGGAACTTAAGAAAACCGCCCGGAAAAGGTAAGGACAAATTGGAACAACCCCACGGTGCGAATTGCCAGATTGAACGAAGCATGATTTCGTTGGGTCGAATTAAATTGATAACGCATAGGGATTGGCGAGCCGCATGATACACATTTCGACGAGCCATGAATGGAAAAACACTACTTCCCACCATTCTTCTCGCGTCGTTGCTGCCCGCGCTGGCAGATGAACGCGAAACGGCTTTCGATCCTTATGCGCCGGTCAAAGCCACGACGGAATGGAAACCGAATCCCGCGCTCTTGCGAGAACTGCTCCGCGTAAGGAGGAATTACCCGACCGTCTCGATTGGCAAAGGCGATTTCGAGGTCAGCGGCCCATTACTCCAGACGATCCGCCGGCCGCGCGATTGGTCCGATCTGAGTCTCGGACGGAAAATCCTTGCTCTGCCCGTCATCAATCTCCTCGTTCCCCAACCAATGCCGCCGTCACCGGGCGGGGGGAAATATTTTGCGTGGGGACAAAGCGGCCTGCCGTGGGGAACGCTGGCGGAAGGTGCCGCGCCTGGGGCCGGAGGATTTGCCCGCTACGTCAATCACGAGGCTACAGGATTGATTTCCATCGGCTGGTAAACGAGGTCAAGCCGCCTTCATCAATCCATCGTGACACGCACAATCAGCGCTCGCCTGCAAATAAAGAACTGCCACATCCGGGATTTAAAGTTTCAAAGCCTTCACCGCTTCGGTCGCCAGATTGACCATCGCATTGGGAAACATTCCCAGATAAAGCATTCCCGCGATGCAACCATACAGCGAAACCCGGATGGGCCTGGACATTTCAATCGGCGACAAATCTGCCGGGTCCTTCGACCAGTAGATTGCGCGAATGACGCCGAAATAGTAATAGAGCGAAATCACCACGCCGACAATGGCGACCGCCACCAGCCAGTAATACGACGCGTGAGCCGCACCTTGTTCCACGACGGCTTTGAACAACAGGAATTTTCCAAAGAACCCGGCCAGCGGCGGAATGCCCGCCAGCGAAACCATCGCCAGCGTCATCGTCGCCGCCAGCAACGGAGAGCGCTGGTGCAACCCCGCCAGCGCTCCGATGTCTTCACCGTCCACTTTCCGCATCACCAGGCAGATCACCGTGAACGCGGCCAGCACCGTGAAGAGATACCCGCTCAAGTAATACAGAATCGCCGATTGGCCGGCGGCACTCAGGGCCGCCACGCCCATCAGCAGGTAACCGGCGTTTGCGATGCTCGAATAGCCAAGCAGCCGTTTCAGATTGCGTTGTGGAATGGCGCAGAGGTTTCCGTAGAGGATCGTTACCGCCGAAATCACCAGCAATAACGTCGTCCATTGCACCGTGATCTCCGGCACCGCACTGAACAGCACCCGCAACAACAAGACAAACCCAGCGGCTTTTGAACCGACGGCGAGAAAGGCTGTCGTCGGAGCAGGCGCGCCTTGATAAACATCCGGCGCCCACATTTGAAACGGAAACGCCGCAATCTTGAAACCCAATCCGACCAGCACCAGTAAAATGCCAAACAGGAAAACCTTGTTGCTCGCGAACTGCAGTACCACCGGCGACAGTTCATCGAAATTCAACTTGCCTGTCGTCCCCCACACCAGCGCGATGCCGTAAACCAAGAATGCCGACGACAGCGCCCCCAGGATGAGGTATTTCACGCCCGCTTCGAGCGACACCAACCGCCCGCGCTGAAAACTGGTGAGGACGTAAAAGGTGACCGTGATGAGTTCGATGGAAACGAACAACAGGCTGAAATCGTTGGCGGACGCGGCGAACATCATCCCCGCCAGCGCAAACAAGATGAGCGCGTAATATTCAGAGATGCCGCTCTCGATACGGTCGGCGAATTCGTTCGACATCAACAACACGATCAACGCGGCCAGCAGAAAAAACCGTTTGAAGAACAATGCCAGCCCATCCAGCACATACATTTCTCCGAATGCGTACTGCGTTTCCGAAACGTGGAGCGCGAAACTGCCGGCCAGAATCAAGCCCACGCCGGCTGCCGCCACATAACCGAGTTTGCGCTTCAACTCTGTCGGCGTCCACAAGTCCGCCAGCAACAGTCCCAAACCGAGCGCCACCACCGCGATTTCCAAAATGATCAGCGAATAGTTCATGCTCATTTCGTAGCGGCCGACGTAAGGAGGCTCTGATCTTTTTGGGCTTTAACATCACACTCGCCCTCACCCTGACCATCTCCCTCAAGGAGAGGAGACAGCAATCGTCCATTTTCTTTGGCTTTCGAGTCGTTGAGCTTTTCAGCGACACCCGACATGCCAAGAGACGGCAAACGATTCTCCCTCTCCTGGGGGAGAGGGCCGAGGTGAGGGCGAGTCAGTGAACCAGTCAGTGGGGAACCCACCATCGCCTTCTCGCTCGATTTGCCCGTTGCCATGCTCACAATGATCTCCGCGCTCGGCATGATTTTCTCCGTCAACAATCGCGGGAAGAAACCGAACAGCAACAAACTCGCCAGCAGCAGGGCGAACGGCAACTTACGCCACGGATTGCTCGCATCCGCAACCACCGCCCATTTTTCCGGCAGCGGACCGTGCAAAATATTCCGCACCGCCCGCAGCATGTAAACTGCGCCGATGATGAGCGCACCCCAAACCGCCAGGCTCGTTATAAGTGGAAACGCCTTCCATGCGCCGAAGAACACCGTCACCTCGCCGACAAAATTTGCAAACCCCGGCAGTCCGCACCCCGCCAGCATCGCCATCACCAGTGCCGAACCGATGAACGGCAGTTTGCGCAGCAACCCGCCAAGCTCCCCGATCTCCAGCGTCTTGGTTTGCTGATAGAGATACCCGCTCAAACCGAACGTCAGCGCCGCGAGAAAACCGTGCGCAATCATCACCACCACCGCGCCCGTGATCCCGATCAGATTGAGGCTGGCGATGCCGAGAAACACAAAGCCCATGTGCGCGACGCTGGAGTTGCCGATCAGCAGATTCAGATTCCTTTGCCGCATGGCCACCCATCCGACGTAGAGAATGTTGCCCAGACAGAGCCACGCAACGACGTGCAGCCACCCATGCGCTCCTTCCGGCATCAGTGGCAACGCGAGCCGAATCAAACCATACAATCCAAATTTCTTCAGCACGCCGGCGTGCAACATCGCCGTCGGCGTGGGCGCCGAACTGTAACCCAACGGCGCCCAGGTGTGAAACGGCCAGAGCGACACCAGAATTCCAAATCCGAACAGCAGCAGCGGAAAAATAAAATTCTGCGCGTTGACGGAAAGTGGATTTTGCCGGATGTGCTCCGTCAGCTTTACCATGTCGAAGGTGTTCGCGCCGGATTGCAAGTAGAGAGCAATCAGACCGACCAGCGCGATCAGCGCGCCGATGCTGAGATAAAGCGTGATCTGGAACGTGGCGTAGTTCTTATTTTCCCCACGGCCCCACACGCCGATCATGATGAACGTCGGCACAAGCGCCAGTTCGTGAAAGAAGTAGAAGAAAAACAGGTCGAGCGACGCGAACGCACCGAGAATGCCGCCGGTCATCACGAGCAGCAGGATGTAAAATTCCTTCTCGCGCTCCCTGATCTCCCACGAGCAGCACGCCGCCGCAAACGCCACAATCGCGCCCATCAGAATCAGACCAACGTTCAGTCCGTCCACGCCCAGCTTGCACGCGATGCCGAGCGATTCCGCGCCCAGTCCGGGGATGGTGCTGATAAACTTGTAACCGTTTGCATCCGTCGTTGCGTTGTTGAACTGCCAGAATATAAGCACCGCCAGCAGCATCGTGACGAACGTCACGCCCACCGCCACGGCGCGCATGATGACGGCAAAGTTGCGCGGCACAAACGCCAGCGCGATTGCGGCGAGCAACGGTAGAGCAAAGATTAAGGTCAAAGTTGTCATGTCACCACCACGTTTACCTTTTTGGTTTCTTTACGCTTGCCGAGAGCAGCTTTCTTCTCGTCAAAGGGAACTTGGAAAATAATCGGACGCTGGCACTTAACACCTTTCCCGAACGCAACAGCCTGAAGAAATTGGAGATTCGGAATCGCGGCGGTGTGTGTCTGGCCGTAAAAGTTTTTGAAGAAGCCTAGGCTCGTATCATCAAAACAGGAGAAAGACACAATCGTGTTGCACTGCGTTAGAACTGTCTTGCTGACGTTGGCAGTGCGTTGAGCGATCACAAGCAGACCGACCTGATACTTGCGACCTTGTAGTGCAATCTGCGCGATTTTTGCCACGAGTCCTTTTGAATCGTTGTCACCAAGTCCCATCGTTGTGGTTTCCGGGATAACTGTGTGTGCCTCTTCGACAACAAGCAACACACGCGGACACGTGTTGGGGTTATCACGCGCGAAGCTGAGTAAGGAAGTTAGGTAAAACTCGGTAACGAGTAACGTGACTTTGGTGTTCGAGATTTCGTTTAGAGTGATAATCCCCAACTTCTTATCGTTTTCAGGGGACGTCAGAAAATCCGACATCTTCTTCGATACATCTTTGCGCAACTGTTCTGAAAACTCGTTAAGGATTTTCTTCTTATCTGCTAAAGCAGGAAAGGGTGTCGTTTCAACTTCCCCCAGCTTTCGCCCCAGATCAGCGGACAACGCGGGCGTAATAGAGAGGTCATGTGGGTTCAGATCATTTAAGCGACCGGCATATCGCGCCGTCAGGTCAATGCAAATTACCTTGGTTTCGTGAGTCAACGCGTGTCTCAAGAGATCAAAGGCAAGCTCAGTCTTGCCAGAGCCAGTGACGCCAAGAATCGCAGTGTGATACTCAAGCATGTCAGCAAACGCACCGGTGACACTGATCGAAGTCTCTGGCACGTTCCCGTATTTGAAGTCGGTTTCGTCAATGCGAACCATGTCCGCTCCAAATCCTTTAGGCACTGCGAAGACGGGCGTGTTCATGGCGGGAAGCCAGCCGAATTTTTCAAAGCCCTTTTCGGGATTCAGCGTTCCGAGTTGTGAGGCCGTGGCAATCTGATAGCCGTGGCGGTCGGTTTCCAAATTCTCCTCCTCGGTAAGACCTTCGGTAATTTGGTAGAAAACGCGCTCGCTTCCGACTTCCGCCCAAGTCAGCATGCCTTCTTTGCAATCGGTGGGATTCCAAGTATGGAAGCGCAGTTGGGCAATCGTTGACTCTTGATCTACAAATCCCACGAGACGCGAGTCTTTACCTCCACCAAGAAGCTGCTCGGCGGTTTTGTCCAATGAAACTGGTTCGTAAAGGCAACTCGGTTCAAGACCCTTTAACGGGCTATCAACATCGGCCAAACAAAGACCAGTCCCAAGAATCTGGTTGTCTTTTGACTGGCAGAACAGGGGAAGAACGTAACGCTGTTTTCCGTCACCTTGTTGCAGAACTTTTACGGCCGTGCGATCCCATTTGGAGTCGGACTCAATCGTCGCATGGATGATATTCGGCGCGTCCGTTCTGACGACTCGCCCAATTACCGTGAAGCCGCTGCGCTGCGCACTGAAAGCAGATAGCAATTCCGGAACACCTAGTGGCCAGAGTGCAATAAAAGCACCCCAGAAAAGAACCAAGATCGCCGTCTGTTTTGATTGCACTCCATAAAATGAGATCACCGCGTATATGAAAACCACCGAGTAGAGCACACGGGATTTGCCGAAAATCACAGAAGGCTGCTTGGTCAAATCAGCAATCCGTTTTCGCCAGCCCGTGAGTGTTGGGCCGGAACTTACGGCAACGCATGTCATGGCAAAGACGCAAACAATCCCGCAGTAAAGGAACACAAGCCACCAGATCAGTTTGCTTGGCAGTCCATAAACTGGCACAAGGGTCAGCATAGCCATTAGGCCGTTGACAGCAGAATCCGCTGGCTTGGTGAAATGATGTTCCAAAAGGGCCGAACCGAGGACGATCAAAAGCAGGGCATTTTGAAAAATGAGGGAGCTTTTCGGATCGGACGGAAGAATTTCACCCGTTGTAAGCCGAGAGATTAAACCGACGGCAAACAAGCTGCCCAACAAAATCGCAACGCGAGTCCAAGGTTGAGTTGTTGTTTGGTTCAGAGTTCTCCCCTTTCCAAGTGCGCCGGCGCCAGACGCACGGCTTCGTGAAGCTTTTGTTCCAGTTGCTTTTTCGGAATCAGCTTCGTCACGTAGCTGGCGCGACACGCAAGCGGGACAAAAAATAACCCCGCAAGAGGCCTTTCGGCGTGTCCGCGGGGAGTAGATAAATCTAGTGCCGGAGCACTGCAAATAAATAACCGCCTCGGCTGAAGTTTGTCAACCGTGAGTTTTCGAGCCGCCACGGCGCGCATGATGACGGCAAAGTTGCGCGGCACAAACGCCAGCGCGATCGCGGCGAGCAACGGCAAAATGAAGATGAAAGAGACTATGGACATTCTATGGCTTGGTAGTCTTATCGGCATCAGGCTCGATCTGCTGCCCTTTTGCGGGCATTCGCTCTCGAATAATCTTCGTTATCTTTTTCTTCGACCTGCAGCCCCGGATCCACAGTGCGCCAAGTATTGCCGATGCGACGTAGAAAACGACTGTCACCACAACGAAAACTTCGAAAAGCCGCGGAGACTTTATGTCTGTGGTTGTGAGCGTAATCGTGAAACTCACAGCCGTCGAAATGAAGAAAATGGCGAGGTTGAGGTAAAGAGATTCTGGCCCGCCTCGCTCAATTGTTTCTAGCTCGGCTTCAGAGATTTCATAAATCCGCAATTCATCGAGCGTCGCACGAACGATGCGCGGTCCGATATTTTCCTGGTTTTCATTTTCTGCCATGCGTCAGTGCCTTTCTACCTCAACGCCAGCGCGGACTGTCCCGCTATACCCACCCAAATCAACGGTCAAATGCCAACGCCCCGCGTGGGGCGCTTTCAAACGAAACGGTGATTGCTTAACTAAACCGCCGTGGTAGCTGAATGACTCTCCTCTCTTGTATCGTGAAAAGTTCGATTCATCCAGCAATTGCACGTTGGCTTGTTTGTCGAGAGTTACCACGACAACATCGTTTGCTCCGAGATTCAAATCGTAATGTAGATAGTTCATTTCCCCAGCACAAACCACAGCACCACGGCCACGCCGAGCACGAACAGAAAGGCATAGGTCTGGAGATTGCCGGTCTGGACCAGGCGCAACGCGCGGCCCGTCAAATCCGTTCCGCCGCGCACGAGGCCAATGCAAAAGCCTTCCACGATCCAGCGGTCAATCCAGTCCGATGCGGCGGCGATGAAATCGTGAATGCGGATGACCGTGGCTTCGTAAAACTCGTCGAAGTAAAACCGGTTCGCCATCGCACGGGATAGCGCGCCGAGTTTCGCGGGCAAAGGATCTTGCTGTGCTTTGGCGTAATATTTCAATGCGGCAAATAAACCAATGCCAAACGCCGCCAGTCCGCACAACGCCGGCAAGGGCGCGTGTCGGAGCGGATAAATGAGTTGCGCCAACAAGCCGTGAGGGTGTTCGTTGCCTTCCAACCCGAAGACGTTTCCATACAAGGCTTCAATCCCAATCACTCCGCCGATGACGCTGAATGTGACGAGCACGCGCAGTGGCCAGATCATAACACCCGGCGATTCGTGTGCGTGATCAGCTTCCTCCGTTTTCGACGAACCGAGGAAGGCCACAAACAACAACCGGAACATGTAGAACGTGGTCAGCGCCGCAACGAGGACGGCGAGCGCAAAGAGCAGATAGTTCTTCTGCTCCAGCGCCTGCGCGAGAATGGCGTCCTTGGAGTAAAAGCCGCTGAACGGTGGCACGCCACAGAGCGCAAGCGTGCCGACGAGAAATGTCCAGAACGTCACGGGCATTTTCTTGCGCAGGCCACCCATCTTCCAAATGTCCTGCTCGTGATGCAGCGCAATGATGACCGAGCCCGCACCGAGGAACAGCAGCGCCTTGAAGAACGCGTGCGTGGTGAGATGGAACATCGCAGGTGTCGGGCCACCGAGGCCGACGGCCATGACCATGTAGCCGAGTTGCGACAGGGTCGAGTAAGCCAGGATGCGTTTAATGTCGTTTTGTTGGACGGCGATAACGGCAGCGAGCAGCGCAGTGAAGCCACCAATCCAGGCGACAAAATCCAAAGCGAATGAACCGGTGATGTTGAGTACGAAGAAAACCCGGCAAAGCATGTAAACGCCGGCGGCCACCATCGTCGCGGCGTGGATGAGCGCGCTGACGGGCGTCGGGCCTTCCATCGCATCCGGCAACCACACGTGTAGCGGGAATTGCGCGGACTTGCCCATCGCGCCGCAGAAAATCAGCAGGCCGACCACCGTCGCCATCGAACCGAACAGCGCCGGGTTCTTCTTCAACTGGTCTTCGATGAGCGAGAAGTTCAATCCGCCTGCCGCCGCCCAGACCATCAGGATGCCGAGCAGAAAGCCGAAATCGCCCAGGCGATTGGTGAAAAAGGCTTTCTTGCTCGCGTCGGCCGCCGCCGGTCGCTCGAACCAAAATCCGATCAGCAAATAGCTGGAGACGCCTACCAGTTCCCAAAAGATGAACAGCATCAGAAAATTGTTTGCCAGCACGATGCCGAGCATTGAAAACGTGAACAGGCTCAAAAACGCAAAGTAACGCGAAATGCCTCGGTCCTCGTGCATGTAGCCCCAGGAATAAATGTGAATCGCGCCGCCGACGCCGGCGACGATCAACAGCATCATCAGGCTGAGCGGGTCGAGGCGCAGCCCGAAGTCAACGAGCAGATCACCGACTTCCAGCCACGGCACGAGCGATTCCTTGCGTGTCGGCGCCCAACCATTCGCCGCGATGAAAAGAATCGTGAGGACAAATCCCGCGACGATGGCGCCGATGGAAAGTTTGGCGCTGAGTTCGCGGTTCTTTTGCGTGAACAGCGTGATGCACCCCGCCGAGAGCAGCGGCAGAAACAAGATCAACCAAGGTAAACATTCGAGGGTCATCAGATTTGGAAATGGGGAGCGCGCCCGCCGCGGGCGCAGCCAATGACGCCCTCGTCGTTGGCACACAAACCCGTAAAATTGGACCCTGTCACTAGTTCGCCCGCCGCAGTGTTCGACGCGAGGGCGCGTCGAACGGCAGCCGAGGCGGCTGCGCTCCCCGCACTACTTTGGGTTTCGTGTTTCATCAAAGTTTCATCGTTGTCAGGTCTTCGACGTGGGCGGTTTGGCGTCGGCGATAGAGCGCCACGATGAGCGCCAGGCCGACCGACACCTCAGCCGCCGCCACGGTGATGATGAAGAAAACCATGATCTGCCCGTTGAGGTTGTTGTTGAATCGTGAAAAGGCGACGAGCGCAAGGTTCGCCGCATTGAGCATCAGTTCGAGCGACATGTAAATCACCAGCAGATTGCGGCGCACGATGACGCCCAGCAGGCCAAGCGAGAACAACAGCGCGCTCACCACTAAATAATGTTCCAAGCCTACGTTCATTCTTATTCCAGCGAGGATAGAGGGTGGAGGATGGAGGATGGAAAACACGTCGTTCGGGCAACGCTATCTTCTATCTTCGATCTTCTATCTTCGTTTCTCACTTAAGGTCTTTCTTGCTCAACAGAATCACACCCACCATCGCCACCAGCAGCAGCACGGACAGAATTTCAAACGGCAACAGATACTGGGTGAACAGCATTTTACCGAGTGGTGCGGTGGCACCCTCCAAAGTTGGCGGCGGCAGATTCGTGCTGAGTTTCGATTGTCTGAGAGCTTTGGCAAAGGTGAAAACGATGGCGCCGACCGAGATGAGGCCGGCGACGATGCTGAACAATCTGATCTTGCGTCGTTGCTCCTCCTTCAAATCGAGCAGCATGATGACGAACAGAAACAGCACCATCACCGCGCCGGCATAGACGAGCACCTGGACCGCCGCGAGAAAGAAGGCGTGTAACAAGACGAACAGTCCGGCCATCGAAACGATGGTCAGCACCAGAAACATCGCGCTGGTGACCGGGTTGCGGCTGAACGGATTGGCGATGACCAGAAAGCCGCAAAGCAGCGTCAGTAACGCGAACACGTAAAATAAGATGTCGGGGAATGCCATTCTAAAAATTCCAAGCTCCAAGCTCCAAGCTCCAGAGAACCTCCAAGTTCCAAACATCAAAGCCGCCACGCGCCCCGATTGGTGCTTGAGGTTTGGTGCTTCTATGGATGGTGGATGTTGGAGTTTGGAGCTTCATCACACTTTCACCGGAAAATCTTCCTGCGCCTTCGCTGCTTCAGCCTTGTGCTTCCACTTCTGAACGCCCGCGTGGACGCCACCCAGCGCCAGGAGTTTGTCCTTGTCGTAAATCATCTCTGCGCGGCTCGTGCCGGTGAGCGAATAATCTTTCATCAGGAAAATCGCTTCCTCCGGGCAGACTTCCTGGCAATAGCCGCAGAAGATGCAGCGGAGCATGTTGATCTCAAATTCCTTTGGCATCTTCTCCGCGTTCGGACGGTCGGCGAGCTGTCCCGCCGGGCCGGGCGGAATGATTTTGATCGCCTTGGGCGGGCAGACGAATTCGCAGAGCTGACAACTCACGCACTTGGTATTGCCTTCCTGATCCTTCACCAGATACGGCGCGCCGCGATAGCCTTCCGGCACGACCCATTTCTCCTCGGGATATTGCATCGTCACTTTCTTTTTGAAGAAATGGCGCAGCGAGACTTTGAATCCGCCGATGACCGCCGGCAGGTAAAGGCGTTCCCAGAAATTTAATGATTTGCGTTTGACGATCATTGTTGCCTCCACCACATCCACACCGCCGTCACCAGAATATTGGCCAGTGCCAGCGGGATGAACCGCCGCCAGCCCAAGTCCATCAACTGATCATACCGGAAGCGCGGCCACATCCAGCGCACCCAGATGAACATCACCAGCAGTGCCACCACCTTGCCCAGAAAAATGCCGATGTGCGCCACGCCACCCAGCCAGGTTGTCGCCGGTTGATCGAGTCCGTAGAACGGCAACGTCCAGCCGCCGAAAAAGAGCGTCACCATCATCGCCGACGACGCGACCACGTTCGCGTATTCGCCCATGAAGAACAGCGCGAATTTCATCGAACTGTATTCGGTGTTGTAGCCGCCGACCAATTCCTGTTCCGATTCCGGCAGGTCGAAGGGCAACCGGTTTGTTTCGGCGAACGCCGCGACGAGAAAAATCGCGAACGCCAGCGGCTGCTTAAAGACCAGCCAATTGGGAATGAACGCCAGCCACGCCTTCAACGAGTCCGGCAGCCACGTCAGCGTCCCGGTTTGATGCGCAATCACCTGGTTCAAATTCAAATCACCGACCATCATGAACAGCGGAATGACCGACATTCCCATCGCGATTTCGTACGAAATCATCTGCGCGCTCGAACGAATGCCGCCGAGGAACGGATACTTGGAGTTCGCCGCGTAACCTGCCAGCACGATGCCATAAACGCCGAGCGACACGATGCCAAAAGTGTAGAGGATGCCGACGTTCAGATCGGCGATGACCATCTTCTGAGCGCCGATATTTGAGCCGAACGGAATGACTGCCACGACGAGCAGGCTGGGGATCATCACGATGGCCGGCGCCAACCAATAATACGCCTTGCGCACGTGCGCCGGCGTAAAATCTTCCTTGAGGAAGGACTTGATCCCGTCGGCCACCGGTTGCAACAAACCAAACGGGCCAACGCGATTGGGACCGACCCGGTCTTGAATGGCCGCCGACACTTTGCGCTCCACCCACACCGCGTAAGCAACGATGAACATCAACACGGCGAAAACGCCGACGATCTTCAGCATGCTTAGTAAGAGTAAATTCCAGTCCATGCTTCGCGATTAAATTGGGACGGTCACACCCGTGTCGCCAAGACTCGACCACGTCAAACCGTTGAACGCAGGCACGTCTTTTGCCATTTCGTTGAACAATCCTTCGATGGTTAGAAAACCGTTTTTGCCGGTGACGTTGAAAACCAGTTCGTGCAGAAACTCCCATTCAGGACGCGCGTCGCCGGGCGGCTGGATCGCCTGCATGAATTTCTGCACGCGGCCTTTCGTGTTGGTGAACGAACCGCGCTTCTCAGCATGCGCGCAGCCGGGCAAAACGTAATGCGCCATTTCGGTTGTCTCGTTGTGAAGAATGTCGCAGACGATCAAACTTTGGAGTTTTGCCAGGAAGCCCGCGCCGATGCCGCGTTGCTTCACGTTCTCGCCAAACACGAGCAGCGTCTTGATCTTCCCGGCCTTGATTCCCTCGACGATCTTCGGAATGTTGATTCCAACCTCCGAGTAACAAACACCCGTCAGCCGCGCGCCATTCGTGTTCGGATTCCTGTCGGCGCTGACCAACAGTTTGTCGGCTTCGCCCGCGCGCTCAACGCAATCGCTGATCGCGCCAAGCTTTGCCTTGAGCTTGCTCAACAGCCAAAGCTCCTCGTTCGTCTGCCGCGACGATGCGACGATGGCGACCGAACCGGCTTCAGCGCGCTTCAAAATCTCCGCGATTTCCGTCAACGCGGTTGACCAGGAAATATCAGCGTGGTCTCCACCGGGAAGCAGCTTCTCGCATTTGGTGATGCGGTTATCGCTGCGAATCCACTTGTAGTTAAGCCGGCCGGCGTCGCACATCCACGGGCCATTGACGGCGTCGTTGTGGCGCGGCGTGTAGCGATATATTTTTTGCTCGCGCGAGCCGATGAGGATGTTGCAGCCCGTCGCGCAACTCGTGCAGATGCTTTTGGTTTCCTTGAGAAACCACACGCGCATCTGGAAACGAAAATCCTTCGAGGTGAGCGCGCCGACGGGACAGATGTCCACCGTGTTGAGCGTGTAGTTGTTGTCGAACGGCTTGCCCGGATACGCGGTGAGCGTGTTGTAGCTGCCGCGATTGACGATGCCGAGCGCGTCGTCGCCGACGATGTCTTTCGTGAAGCGGATGCAGCGCGTGCAGAGAATGCAGCGCTCGTCGTCGAGCACGATGCGCGGGCCGAGGTCAACGGTCTTGGGCTTGTGAACCTTCGGCTCGACGAAGCGGCTCGCGCTCTGGCCGTAGTCCACGGAGTATTCCTGGAGCTTGCACTCGCCGGCTTGGTCGCAGATCGGGCAATCGAGCGGGTGATTGATGAGCAGAAACTCCAGCACGCCTTCGCGCATTTGTTTCACGCTGGGGGTGCTCGTGTAAATTTCCATGCCCGGCGAAATCGGCGTGGCGCAGGCGATGGCCGGGCGCGGCGACTTCGCGATCTTCGTCGAGCCGTCGGGATTAAGGATGGGCTTGCGGTCCGGCCCGAGCGCCGGCGTGCCGAACTCGACGAGGCACATGCGGCAATTCCCGGCGATGGGCAGCTTCGGGTGATAGCAGTAATGCGGCACGTCGGCGCGCACGGCTTCGCACGCCTGAATCATGGTCGTGGGCGCGAGTTTGCCCGACCAGTCCGGCGTGAGGCGCGGCACTTCCACTTCGCGTCCGTCCACCTTGACCTTGATCTTTTCGATCGCGGGCGGTACGGGCTTGGCTTCGGTTGTGGGAGCTACTGACATTTTTGATTAACGCAAAGGCGCAAAGGCGCGGAGACGCAAAGCACAAATCTCTTTGCGACTTGGCGTCTTTGCTGTGTCTTTGCGTTGAAAATGAGCGCGTTCATTTCAGTGTGCCTCGGCTAATTCGTGATGCTGCTGCGGCTTCGCGGTGTGCGGTCCACTTTTTTCTTTCGCCCTCCGCTCTTCATCTGCTGTGCCTTTGGCGACAAAATCATCCTTGAACTTCGCCACGAAACTTTGCACCGGCCACGAACACGCTTCGCCGAAGGCGCAAATCGTGCGGCCGCCCGGAATGTTGTCGGCTATCTTTACGAGATAATCCGCGTCGCTCTTGCGGCCTTCGCCGTGCGTGAGGCGATGCAACGCCTTGCTCATCCAGAGCGAGCCTTCACGGCAGGGCGTGCATTGGCCGCAGCTTTCGTGCGCGTAAAACTCGCTGATGTTCGCCAGCGCCTCGACGATGTCGGTCGAGTCATCCATCACGATGATGGCGGCCGAACCGCTCATCGAGCCGGCTTGGATGATGGTGTCGAAATCGTAGGGCAGATCGAGCATGTCCACTTCCTGCTCAACGGGCTGGCCGTCCGGACTCTTGCGCTTGAGTTTGAACTTCTCGCCGGCCTTGAAAACTTTTGCCGATGAACCGCCCGGGATAACGGCCTTCAGCTTGCGGCCGTCGCGCAAGCCAGCGCCGAAGGCGGGATCGAAAATCAAATCACGCATCGTGACCTTGCCGGTCTCGACTTCGTAATAGCCTGGCCGCTTGACATGGCCGCTGAGACTGACGATGCGCGTGCCGGTGTTGTTCGGCGTGCCGAGCTTGGCGTATTCCGCGCCGCCCATCGCGACGATGTGCTTCACGGCGCAGAGCGTCTCGACGTTGTTGACGATGGTCGGGCACATGTAGAGGCCGAGCACCACGGGAAAATACGGCGGCTTGATGCGCGGATACGCCCGCTTGCCTTCAAGCGATTCGATAAGGCCGGTTTCTTCGCCGCAAATGTAAGCGCCCGCACCGCGATGAACGTGAATCTCCAGATCGTAGCCGCTGCCGAGAATGTTTTTGCCGAGAACATTTTTCGCGCGCGCTTCGGCCAGCGCCTTGTTGAGCAACTTCGCGCCCTGCGGCATTTCGCCGCGGATGTAGATGTAGGCGAGCTTCACGTCGTTCGCGAAGCACGAGAGGATCATGCCCTCGATGAGCTGGTGCGGGTCTTTGTGAATGATCTGGCGGTCTTTGAACGTGCCCGGCTCGGATTCGTCGGCGTTGCAGATTAGGTAAATCGGCTTGCCGCTGCGGCGATCCACGAAGCTCCACTTGAGGCCGCACGAAAAGCCCGCTCCGCCGCGACCGCGCAGGCCGGACTTCATGACTTCGTCGCGGAGCTGTTCCTGCGGCGATTTCTTTTTGCCGTCCGGCAAATCGAGTGGCTGCATCGCGAGGGCGTTCTTGAGCACCTCATAGCCGCCGTGTTTCAAATAACATTCAATGTCGGGCGTGTAACCCGGTTGATCGGCGTATTTCAGAATTAGTCTGTATTCCTGCGGCATGTTAAATTGATGCGTGACGCGTGATGCGTGAACCCAAGGCGCGGCTTGACTGGCCGGGGAAAGCGTTTAGCCTGTCCGACGCGCCGGCTTGCCCGATGGTGTAACGGTAGCACAGCAGACTCTGGATCTGTTTGTCATGGTTCAAATCCATGTCGGGCAGCCAAATCCCGCTTACGATTTCCGATTTACGATTTACGAGTTGCATAAAGCATCCGTTCATCCGCGCTTTCTCCGCTGGCTCTTTCCGACATTGAGTGCCGTACCAGCCAGTTGGTGGCCGCGCATGACACGTCTGAGCAACGGAAGCTGCGCGATGTCCTTTTCTCGCGCCGAATCATGCTTGCTCTTATAGATACGTTCGAGCGGCAGCACACGAATCTTCAGCCCGTTCCAAAGAAGCTCGCGTGCCTGAGCATATTCCTCGGAAAATTTCATCAAGCCTGTCATGCTGAAAATGAAATTAACCAGCGAGCCGTCCGAAAGCTCATACATCGTTCGTGCCATCGGTGTACCGCCCTGTTTGACGACCACATTCAACCGGCGGACGTATTGTCGCTCTGGCAGGTCCACCCAGATGTCGGTATCCGTTGTCGTCGCGGGAACACCCTGCAAAATGGCTGCGGACATGCCTACCATTTGAAACCGTATACCTTCCTCTCCCAATGACTGAACAAGCCGTGCGAGCGGAGAAAGGTTTCGTGGATTTGCCATCGCTCGTCCGGCGTGGCGGCCAGGCTGCGCGCGAGTTGGATTTTTCCCCCTCGCTCAATCCGCGCATACTTTTGAGTTTGCGATGGACTTTTCGCCAATCCTTTATACTTGTTTTCATGTTTAGATTTCGCTGGCATTTGACCAAATCATTTGCACTGGGCCACGAGTTCATCCGCCTTCGCGTGCGTGACGCCTTCGTAAAAATCCTCGTCGCACATCATCACCGGCGCGCTCCCGCAGCCGGCGAGGCATTCTACGAATTCGACCGTGAACTTGCCGTCCTTCGTCGTTTGCGGGCCGTGGGCATGGGCGTCGAGGCCGAGCTTGTCGCAGAAGTGTTTGTGCAACGCATACGAGCCGCCGAGCGCGCAGCTCAACGTGCGGCAGACTTTGATCTGATATTTCCCGACCGGTTGCTGCCGGAACATCGGGTAAAACGTGACGAGTTCGTAAACGTTGATCGGTTGCAGGCCGAGCTTCCTGGCCGTCCATTCGACGGCTTCCTGCGAAATCCAGCCGAAGTGTTCCTGGATGGCGTGCAACACCATGAGCGACGCGCTGCGTTTCTGCGGGTAGTGCGTGATCAACTCGTCAATCTCGGCTTCGAGCGCAGCGGGGACGGCGAAGCCGGATTGGCGCTGCAACGTATTTGGAATTGGCTCTGTTAAAGTCATTTCAAATTCAGTCCTGACTCGCGACCTTCCGACGGAGTTTCTCCAGTCGGTCCGGAATATCCGGCGATTCTTTCAATTCACTCAACGGTTTCAACTCAGCCATAATCTGTTTCCAATTCAAACGCTCGCCTTGCCGAATCAGAACTGTTTCGGCATCAAGCCAGTCGCGTTCGCGATTTGCAAACGCCTTCATCACCACAAAATCTTCCGCCGAACACGTGTGCAACCGGCAGTCCGGCAAAAAATCAAAATCGCTCGCCCGCTCCATCACGCGTTCTTCGAAAGGCAGCGCGCCCAGCGCGACATCCATGCCGATCCTGTCCGCCGACTGAATCAGCAGCACCCGGTTCTGCAACGCGAACTCGCGCGCGTCCGCCCGCCGGCCCGCATACTTTGCCAGCAACAAATCCACGACTTTTTCTTCGCCACCGAAACCGGTCAGCACTGTCATGTCCACGTCCTTTGTCAAGCGCGGCTCGCCCCAACGTTGGAGCACCAGCCCGCCAATCAAACAGTTTTTCCACGATTTTGAATCGAGAAACGACTGCAACTCGGCGGCCAATCTGACCAGGCGCGTCATCGTTTTGCCCGGTGAAAACAGCGTTGCTGCTCAACTAAACCCGACGTCGGCTTCGCCGGAAACTCTCTGATCGCGCCCTCGAACAAACCGTCGAAAGCCGGGATCGAACGCGCCGTGTCCGCGTGACGGATTTCCTCGCGACGCATGCGCTCAAGCTCTGGGCCAGCCCGCCGCCAAGCATCAACACACTTCTTTGCGCGAGCCTTTTCTTCGGCTGTCATTTCGGCAACAGGTTTCATCGGTCACACTCCCCCATCACAAAATCGAACGAGCCGAGGATCGCCACCGTGTCGCTCATCATGTGGCCCGGAAGCAGGTGCGACAGGATGCTCAAGTTCACGAAGCTCGGGCTGCGAATCTTCAAGCGATACGGCGTGCCGCCGCCGCGGCTGTTGATGTAGAAGCCCAGTTCGCCCTTCGGATTCTCGTGGCCGAAATAAATTTCGCCGGGCGGACAGTTCATGCCCTGCGTCACGAGCATGAATTGATGAATCAATTCCTCCATGCTCGACATCACCTTGTTCTTGGGCGGCAAAACGATTTTGCCATCGGCCACGTTGACCGGCTCTTTCGATTTGTTGTCGAAGCCGCCGGGGATTTTGTCGAGGCACTGATGGATGAGGCGCACGCTCTGGCGCATTTCCTCCATGCGCACGAGGTAGCGGTCGTAGCAATCGCCGACCGAGCCGACGGGCACGTCGAATTGCAGGTCGCGATAGCACAGATACGGCTGGGCCTTGCGCAGATCGAAATCCACGCCGCAGCCGCGCAGGTTCGGACCGGTGAGGCCGTAATCAATCGCGTCTTCCTTCGAGATCACGCCCACGTCGCGCGTGCGGTCCACCCAGATTTTGTTGCGCGTGAGCAGCGTCTCGACCTCGGCGATGTTGACAACGACTTCGTTGAGGAACTTGCGCACCGCGTCGCACCAACCGGGCGGCGTGTCGCGCGAAACGCCGCCGATGCGTGTGTAATTCGTCGTGAACCGCGCGCCGGTGAGCGATTCGCAGAGGTTGTAAATCTTTTCACGCTCCGTGAACGTCAGAAGAAAAACCGTCATCGCGCCCACGTCCATCGCGAAGCAGCCGACGCCGAGCAGGTGCGATGAAATGCGCGCCAGTTCACAGCAAATCACGCGGAGGTATTGGCAGCGCGGCGGGAGTTTGTCGTGGATGCCGAGGAGTTTTTCCACCGCGAGAGCGTAGGCGACGTTGTTGGCCAGCGGCGCGAGATAATCCAGCCGATCCGTGTACGGGATGAACTGCGTCCAAGTCATGTTCTCGGCGATTTTTTCGTCGCCGCGATGCAGGTAGCCGATGTCGGGCACGGCCTTGGTGATGATCTCGCCATCCAATTCGAGCACGATGCGCAACACGCCGTGCGTGGACGGGTGCGACGGGCCCATGTTGAGGACCATCTTTTCGCCCTGCATGTCCTGCAAATCCTCGTCGCTCGGGCGCGGCAAAGCTTTCGCCGCCGCGGCGACCTGCGCAGCGGAATCGCGGATTTCAATTTCTTGAACTTCGCGCATTAAAATCAGTTCATTTTTGATTCTTCGTTTCGATCCCTAAGTCGGCGACCTCGCAGATATCGAGCATTGGTCTTGGCAATGCTTGTCTGTCGTAGGCGCGTGTTATCCAATTTGTCCCAGATTGGAAGCTGACAATTAAGAGTCGTTCCAGCGGAGGTGCGTCATTTTTAGCGGGAAGTTCCTCGATGGCTGACTGCAATTTCTTCATTTCTGAATCAGATAATGACTGTTTTATTTTCTTGCCCGGCTGATGTGCCCAAGCTGGAACATTGCGCCAGGAAATTCCTTTTCCATTTTGGGAAATGAAATACTCCGTCACGACTCTATCGCTTCCGTGATCAAAGACTGTGATCGCCAAGATGTTTGTCCTTTGTCCTAGTTGCCACGCCGCATTGGTTTGAACTTGAATGATTTCTTGGAAATGCATCGTTTGCTGGTAACGAGAAAAATCAGGCGCAGAAATCTTGTCGTCCGCGCAAACTGTTCCAACGGTCAGCGTAAAAAGAAGAATTGTTGTTCGCGTGGTTCGCATTGCAGATCAAACCATATTCTCCGGCTTTCGGACACGAGGCTCACGTTCGATGGCGTCTTTGCCACCGGGTGCGGTGACAAACGGCCCGCCTTCGATGGGCGCGGCCTTGCTAAACGCCACGTCCGGCATTTCGCTCGGCTTGCCAGCCAGCGGAAAATCCTTTCGCAACGGGAAGTAAGGATAGCCTTCCCACATGATGATGCGTCGCAAATCGGGATGCCCGCGAAAGCGGACGCCCATCATGTCGTAAATCTCGCGCTCGTGCCAATCCGCCGTGCGCCACACGCCCGTGACGGTCGGCAACTCGGACTTCTCCTCGCTCACGTGGGTCTTGAGCCGCAGATATTGGCCGTGGGTGAGGCCGTAAAGTTCATAGACTATCGTCCAGCGCGGGTCATCGCCGTAATTGTCCACGCTGGAAACGTCCACGAGATAGTTGAAGCCCAGTTCCTCCTTCGCGAACTCGCACACCTCGACGATGCGCTCGGCGTCCGCGACGTTCAGCGTGAGTTCGCCGCGAAACTCCGTCGGCACGGAAACCAAATCTCCGAACTTGGCTTGAATCTGTTTTGCAAAATCGAGCGCGCTCACGGCAAGGGAAGTTCCAAGCACCAACATCCAAGTTCCAGAAAAGCACCAACATTCAAATTCCAATCGTCTCCCCAAGTTGTTGGAGCTTGGGGCTTGGAATTTCTCTGGAGCTTGGAGCTTGGAGTTTGGAATTTCATTTGGCCAGCGCCGGGCCGGGTTTCTTCAGCGTCGCCAGGAGCGGTTCACGCTGAACCTTGTTTTGCAGTTTGAGCAGCGCGTCGAGCAACGCCTCGGGTCGCGGCGGACAGCCCGCCACGTAAACGTCCACCGGGATGATGTTGTCCACGCCCTGCAACACCGCGTAGCTGCGATACATGCCGCCCGTGGACGCGCACGCGCCCATGGCGATGACCCATTTCGGCTCGGCCATCTGATCGTAGATGCGCTTGACGGCCAGCGCCATTTTGTAAGTGACCGTGCCGGCAACGATCATCACGTCCGATTGGCGCGGGGAAAAGCGCATGACTTCAGCGCCAAACCGCGAAATATCAAACCGGCTTGCCCCCGTGGCCATCAACTCAATGGCGCAACAGGCCAAGCCCATCGGCATCGGCCAAAGCGAGTTCTTGCGGAACCAATTCAGCGCGGCATCCAGGCGCGTGTGAACGACATCGCCTTCGATGTTCCGATCATAGCCGAACTCAGCTTTGGTTTGCATAGAGGCACAGCGCAATCTGCGATGCCAAAGGAACGTAAACAGCGACTGAAAGTCCGGCAAGGCGAATTTGTGATTTTTTTCACAAGCGCAGTTGGGTCGATGCGCTTGTGTCGCAACTGGAAAACCTTGGAAGGTCTGGTGAAAGTCGCCGATGTTTTGGTCCGATGGGCTTCAGAAAATTGTCGAATCAAACTATTGACATGGCCGTCTAAAAAACCTATTGACGGAATCGCTCTCCAAGTTGGGTTTGAACGAGGGGGGTTCATTACTGTCAATAAACTAACGAAAGGAAACAAATTATGAGAAAGTCCATACTGCTTAAATCTGTCGTCGTCGGGCTATTATTGGCGGCGGTAGCCACTCCGACCTTCGCAGAGGAAGGCGGCAAGCCGGTGACGCTCAATGGTGAAGGCAAGTGCGCCAAGTGCGCCCTGAAGGAAACCGATAAGTGTCAAAATGCCATCCAGGTGGAAAAGGACGGCAAGAAGACCACTTACTATCTGGTGCAGAATGACGTGAGCAAGAAGTTCCACGAAAACCTCTGCAAGGAGAGCAAGAAAATCTCGGTCACAGGCACGTGCAAAAAGGTTGGGGATAAACTGGAAGTTACCGCCACGAAGATCGAACTGGCCAAGGATTAACAGCGCGGCGTTCAACGCCGATAGTGCGTTTGCACCCGCAGTTCAAGACCACGAGTCTGGACTGCGGGTGATCTGTTTCTCGTCGGCAGACGATCCCAAACGGGACGCAAAAACAACCGAAAAAACCTCTTGCATCCCCCGCCGTTCGACCTACTCTCACTTCCCGCCTGAACGCCGCGTGTGCGATCGTTCTTTGAGGCTGAGAAAAAAAAGTTAACCAATAACCTAACCCTTAACCTCCGTTGCCCGGCAACGTCTGGTCAGTTAGGCAATGGAGTCTTCGGCATCCCGCTCGCACGGGATCACCAAGCCTCCCGCAGTTACATCGCAGAATCATTATGCTCACCATGGAAGAAGCCATGCGCCAAAGCTACACCCGCTTTGCCGCTGGCGAAATCGTCAAAGGCACCATCATCGAAGTCCGTCCCAAGGAAGTCCTCGTGGACATCGGCTACAAGAGCGAGGGCGTCATCCCCGCCAATGAATTTGAAGACATCAAGACCGTCAAGGTCGGCGACCAGATCGATGTCTTGATCGAAAAGCTCGAAGACAAGGAAGGCATGGTCGTCCTGTCCAAGGAAAAGGCCGAGTTCAAACAGAACTGGGACAAAATCCTCACCATCTGCAACGAAGGTGGCACCATCGTCGGCAAGGTCAAAGCCATCGTCAAAGGCGGATTGATCGTCAACATCGGCGTCGAGGCTTTTCTGCCGGCGTCTTTGGCGTTCCTCAAAGGTTTTGGAAGTCTGAATTCGCTGTTGGGTCAGACGATCCAGGTGAAGATCGTAAAAATCAATCCGAGCCGGA